>CAZPLM010000106.1:3734-6236 GCA_964587275.1 uncultured Muribaculaceae bacterium
TCACTAAAATACTGAGAACATCATCCTTCTTTATCTTCGGTTCATAGTTGATAACCTCAACACCGCTCGGAATATTATCAATATTCTGAAAATAGACGATCTTACTCGCCGATGCGCATCCATCGAGGATTATCAGGGCAAATAGCAGACACAACACCCATGATAAGTTTTTCATATATACACAGTATTTAGTTTAACAAACAAATATAATAAAAATTCTCTCATTATTCCACTATTCTCCACAAACCCGACTCTTCTCCTGACTTTGCCAAACTCTCTTCAAAATCAGATGATAAGATAATCTCATATTGATTTGGGGAGTGAAGATCAGTGCCGATATGCGAATAAAAACCGTGAGCCATCAGAAAAGAGATTATCTCTTTCGACTCTTTTCCGTAAACTCCGGAAAGAGAGAGAAGATTCAACTGGAATTCACATCCCATATCACGCAGTTTATCAAACATATCCCATTTTCTGTTCCAATAAGGATAGCGCTCGGGGTGTGCAAGAATCGGTGTAAACCCATTGCTTTGAAGAATGAAAACCACATCGAAAATCTGAGGGCTCTGAGAATAATAAGACATCTCGATCAGAACTCTGTCTCCTTTTATGACGAACAAATCATCCACACCCTTCTCTATACTCTTCTCAAACTGGTCATCACACATATACTCAGACCCCAGCGCAATTTCAGGCATTATTTTGTCCATTCCATAAGAAATGCAACTTTTCTGCAACTGACTGAATTTAGATTTGAATGTCTCAACAGGACTGTTATAGAGACCGGCTATTACATGAGGAGTAACATATACCTTTTTGACACCTCTTTCTCCCATAATTGCAAGTGTCTCCACAGCGGTCTGATATTCATACTGCCCGTCGTCAACCCCGGGCAACAGATGAGTATGGGAATCACAATCAAAACGGAGCTGCCCGATAGACACTTTTTTTTTGTGGAAAAATGACAACATTACTTCTTATTCCTCTACAAATATAATTTTTTAAATTTGCAACTTGTTATTTATGCCGAAAGAAAATGAAAAAAATAATTAATCCATGGAACAATGTCCCAGGCTACTATTGCTTCGGATGCTGTCCGAACAACGAATCCGGTGTTAAGATGGAGTTTTACGAAGATGGTGATGAGATTATAAGCATCTGGAAGCCTGAACAGAGATTTCAGGGCTGGATTGATACCCTTCACGGAGGCATTCAGGCTCTAATGTTGGATGAAATCTGCTCCTGGGCAATCTCACGGAAAAAACAGACGGCCGGAGTAACTGTCAAAATGGAGACCAGATTTAAAAAATCCATCTCTACAAAAGATAAATATGTGATTCTGCGGGCACATATTACTGAAGAAAAAAGGAAACTGCTCATTATTGATGCCGGTATCTACAATACAGAAAACGAACTTTGCACTCATACAACCTGCACTTATTTTACATTCGACAAGAAAAAATCGGCTGAAGAGATGAGCTTCAAAGAGTGCCCTGTAGAAAATCACGAATACACGATGGAAGAAATAATCAACTCATTATAATTCAATAACCATGAGCATAGAAAAAGCAATTTTTGCAGGAGGCTGCTTTTGGGGAATGGAACACTATTTCAAACAGGCGAAAGGTGTATTAAAAGTAATGCCCGGTTATATTGGAGGCAGTGTTGATAATCCCTCTTACACCCAGGTTAAAAGCCACACTACCGGCCATGCTGAAGCTGTTATGGTCGATTATGACAGCAACAGAACGGATTACCGCACTCTTGCCATGTTGTTTTTTGAAATACACGACCCCGAACAGATTGACAGACAGGGTATAGATATTGGCAACCAATATCGTTCCGAGGTTTTCTATCTAAATGAAGATCAGAAAAAAACAGCAGAAGAGCTGATCGGTATCCTGAAGAAAAAGGGATATGAAGTTGCAACAAAAGTCTCGCCCGCAACAACATTTTGGCCCGCAGAAGAGTATCACCGGGACTATTTTTCAAAAAACGGAGGAGAGCCTGACTGTCATTTTTATACAAAAAGGTTTTAATTATTTAGGAAAAAAATTATCTTTGTTCTCAGCAAACCCTGTAATCACGGTTTTTAGAGCAACTGTATGAAATATTTATTCCTTTCCGTATTGTTTTTGACTTTCTTCTCACTCACATCCGCCGCTCAGGATATTTTGGTGATGAAGAATACCAGCGAATATGACGGGAAAGTCATAAAGACTCTCTACAACTGCAAGATAGTTGTATTCAAGACCAATAAGACAAGATTTTACATACCTACCAAGGATATTGCTTCTATCCATTTTACAGATGAGGATAATAAGGTCTTCTGGCAATTGCTTCAAAATGAGAATTTTGTAAGAACAGATCATTCGGACTTCAGCGCATCCACCAATATGATGCTGATCAACAATTATATTGATCTTGAATGTTACAAGAAGATAGACATGGATCTGCTCAGTCTCTATCCAAGCAACTGGAAGGAACTGTCAATATATTCGA
>CAZPLM010000106.1:6246-7343 GCA_964587275.1 uncultured Muribaculaceae bacterium
TGCTATCAGCATGGATAAAAAATCTCTACTCCCCGTCAGATTTTAGTCTCTTCCTCTTCTTTGTCGAAGTGTGCGCAAGTTCAAGCATAGCGTTTTTAAGAATTTCAGCTATTCGCTCTTTTTCTTCCTTATGAGGAATTTCCGGATTATAGGTTACAGGCTCTCCTATTCTAAATGTCCTATTTTTTTTATTTGAATAAACTGGATAGAAACGAATCGCCCTCCCCGTGCTCTGATAGTATATCTTCCCTATATTTGCAAAACCGGTAAAAAGATCCCCCACAGTATCTGTCTCATGTACAACTGTTTCTTTGCCGTCAATAACTGCCTTGTGCGGCTTTTCAGGAAACAGAAGAACATTGTCACCATCTTCCAAAGCTTTAACCGTCAATGAAAATGTTGACATAATATCTCTAAGACTCTCCCTTTCCACGGGAATAGGATTAAATGAATTAAGAGCCCAGCAGACAGGTCTTGAAAGATGATAAGCCATTTTCATTTTGGTCTTTTCGCCGAAAATGGGAATGCGATACATAAATCTTCTGTACATCTCTTTAGATGAAAGATCCCTGTCAAGCATTTTTCTATCAATCCACGGTCTGAAATAAGTAGGTAAATATATTACTGAAGCGACAGGTCCATAAATAATCCCGTGATTACAAACAAAAACAGATGGATAATATTTCTCATTGACAAACTCCTTTCCTGAAACCTTCAATCTCAAAAACGGCCTTATAAAAAATGCGATAATCTTTACTCCAAATCGCACTCTGTATTTCTGAATAAGAAGTTTATTCAGGTTTTTGCTTATCCTGTAATCTTTCTGGTCACCATTAATGTAATTCAGGAGTTTCTGTCTGTTCCTCCTGTCAAGCGGTTGTCTCAATGCAAAATAAATACTTATCAACATAAATAGAACCGGAAGTTGGACCATAATTTTTCTTGCAATGGAAGGGATCTCCATATTATTCACATTCGGCATCACAAAGGTCCATACCGTCATAATAACCAGTGTCACCAATGATGAAAAAACAAGTGCGGAAATTCCGGAAGCTTCTGCCGCCATGGGCATGACGCATAAGATGCGCGACTATACC
>CAZPLM010000107.1:0-7334 GCA_964587275.1 uncultured Muribaculaceae bacterium
GCCCAGGACACGTCAAAACATGTCTATACCGGAATCGGAGATTATCTGGAAAGCATCGTTTTGGATCCGGTCGATTCAATCATCAAAAAGTGCACTCTTTTGATAGATCAGGCAAAAGATAATGAATATCAATCTAAAATCGCAGGCATCATCTTCAATTATTTTTCTCAATCTCCGGTAATGGGAGTCGAAGCGGTTGCGGTTTATATGGCAGACAGCTGTTTCCTCAACAAAAAACTCGAATGGCCGGATAAAGAAAGTTACCCTCTCCTCTACACATACGCTGAATTCAACCGAGAATCTCTCATAGGGAAAGAGGCTCCCGACCTTATAATGGAGAATATCTATGGAGACTCTCTATCAATGCGTTCTATTCTCAGCGATTATAAAATACTTTACTTTTATGATGACCAGTGTGCAACATGCAACAGAGAGACACCTCAGCTGGTAACATTGCTCAACAACTGTAAAGAAAATGAAACGATTTCTCTTTTTGCAATTTACACAAGCGACGACAAAGAAAAATGGAAAGCCTATGTCAAAGAGCATTTCAGTCAGATTAAAAATGACAATATTACTGTCTATAATTTGTGGGATCCTGAAGCATTGACATCCTACCATAAGAAATATTCCGTTCTCTCAACCCCACAACTGCTTCTATTAGATGCAAATAATGTCATTCGTGGCAGAAAACTGGATTGTACCGCACTTTCAGATCTTCTAAGTTATCAGGATCAGTCTTATAATCATTCAATCGCTTTTTTTGACTCGATTTTAGGGGCAATCGATCATCCGATCGAAGAAGATATTGCCAGAATCACAGATTATATTTATGAAAAAAGCAGGGATGACAGGACATTCTTTACCGATACTTTCTATGCCCTGTTCAACTATCTCAGATCGTCACAGGACTATGAATTCCAGAAAGGAGCTGTCTATCTTGCTCAAATATATATAATTGAGAAACCGGAATTCTGGTCAAAGGAGATGATTGACAGTGCCGGACTGACAGTTGAAATGTTCAATCTGAATCCCCTCGGAAGCAAAGCCACAGATGTTGTACTGCTAAATAAAAGGGGCAGGGAAAAAAATATGCTTCAAAATAAACAGGGATACACCTTACTGTTTTTCAATCTTGTCACGTGCAAAGAGTGCGCATCATTTGAAAAGGAGCTGAACGGCCTCACGCAAAAGTTGAAAGATAAAAAAGTCAAAGTCACATCAATCTATGTTGCAGATGATGTTGAAGAATGGAAAAAACACATAAAGAACGGGAACAAAAAATGGGTATATTTGCGTGACGGAGGATCTGTTTCTTCCCTTCACGACAAATATGACCTGATGATCGTTCCAAAGGTCTACCTTCTTGACAGAGAAAAAACAGTCATTGCCAAAGACATCAACATACATACTCTTGACAACTTATTAGATTCATTATGATTACAGGAAAGTACCGCGATTTCTACAACAGAATTAAAGAAACCGTTCCGGAAAACAGAATGTTCCACGACGCATTATGCACTCTTGCTTATGGAACCGATGCATCATTTTACAGACTGATTCCCAAGCTGGTAATTAAATCAGTCAGTGAGTCTGAGGTCCAGGCCATCCTCTCTCTTGCCGGAGAAATGGGCCTGCCGGTCACTTTCAGAGCCGGAGGCACCTCACTTTCAGGTCAGTCAATCAGCGATTCCATTTTAGTTATCGCTTCTCACGGATGGGACAAAATGGAAATACTCGACAATGGAAACAAAATCAAGATGCAGCCGGGCGTTAGAGGCGGATATGCGAATGCGCGTCTTGCCCGTTACGGGAGAATCCTTGGACCGGATCCGGCTTCCATAGATTCTGCCATGATAGGCGGTATCGTAGCAAATAATGCAAGCGGAATGTCCTGCAATACCGTTTACAACTCTTACAGGACACTTGCTGATATCAGAGTAATCCTTCCTGACGGGACTCTTCTTGACACATCTGACAGAGAGTCAGTAGAATCATTCAGAAAGAGCCATAAAAGATTAATTGCAGAGTTGGAAGATATCGCCTCATATATTGCAGCAGATGTCGAATTAAGAGATAAGATTAAAAAGAAATACATCATCAAAAATACCACGGGCTATTCGATAAACTCATTTATAGATTATTCTGATGGTATTGATATTCTTAAGCATCTGATTGTCGGCTCTGAGGGAACACTCGCGTTTATTTCCGACATTACAATGAACACCATTGCAATACCAAAGTATAAATCTCTCGCGCTTGCAGTTTTTCCCGATATTAACGAGGCATGCAAGGCTGTCCAGATACTGAAAAGCCAGCCTGTCGATGCAGTGGAAATTCTCGACAGGGCTGCCATAAGATCAGTAGACCAGTCCCCTGATATTCCGGAATATCTAAAGACACTCGAATCGGAATGCTGTGCACTGCTGATTGAAACAGGCGCAGATGACGTTTCAAAACTCACAGAAAATGTCAACTCGGTAAAGAGTTCAATTTCTACGATAAAGACAGTTCTTCCATACGAATTCACAACTGATGCAAGGGAACAGGCAATTCTGTGGAAGGTCAGAAAAGAGACATTACCGACAGTTGCCGGTATGAGAAAGTCAGGGACTACTGCCATAATAGAAGATGTCTGCTTTCCTGTCGACAAACTTGCAGATGCAGTAAAGGGTCTTCAAGGCGTTTTTTCTGATAACGGATATGGGGATGCAGGTATTTTCGGACACGCAATGGCCGGCAACCTCCACTTCATGTTCAATCAGGACTTCGGAACCACCTCTGAAGTAGAAAGATACAACAAATTCATGAATGAAATTGCTGACTTTGTCGTCAACAAATACGATGGTTCTCTCAAGGCAGAACACGGTACCGGAAGAAATATGGCTCCATTCGTAAAAAAAGAATGGGGTGAAAAGGCCTACAAACTGATGAAAGAAATCAAAGAGGCTTTCGATCCTAAAATGATCCTCAATCCCGGTGTCATACTTAACAATGATCCACTTGCTCACATCAAAAATCTTAAACCGACATCATCAATCAAACCTGTTGTCGATAAATGTATGGAGTGCGGATTCTGTGAATGTTACTGTACAGCTGAAGGAAAGACACTCTCTCCACGCCAGAGAGTAGCTGTCTACAGAGAGATGGAAAGGCTTAAAGCATCCGGAGAAGAGCCGCACAGAGCGGCTGAAATGCAGAAACTATACAAATATTACGGTATCGAAACCTGCGCTACCGACAGCCTGTGTAATCTGCACTGTCCTGTCAAGGCAGATACAGGCAAACTTGTAAAAGAACTGCGTTACGAAAGCCATTCCGCAAAGGGAGAAAAAAGAGCAGTCTGCATTGAAGAGCATTTGGCAGGAATAACCTCATTTGCAAGAGGCGGCCTCAAATGTCTCAACGGTATCAGGCTCTTTTTTGGAAAAAAGGCATTCGGTGCAATGGCATCAGCAGCCAGATGGATCACTTTTAATGCAATACCGCAATGGAACGAACACATTCCTACCGGTGCAGATAAAATTAAAACCTGCGGATCTGGCGAAGAAAGAGCAGAAAAGGTCGTCTACTTCCCATCCTGCATTACAAGAAGTATGGGAACATCTAAATCATACTGCAAAGAAAAAGAGCTTACCGGAATTACTGAAACACTGCTGAAAGCGGCAGGATACCAGATAATCTACCCTGAAGGGATGAACAGCCTCTGCTGCGGAATGGCCTTTTCAAGCAAGGGGTATGTTGAAGCAGGCCGGAAAGCCTCCGACAAATTGAAAGCCGCTCTGGTCAAGGCATCAGAAAATGGAAAATATCCTATTCTGTGCGACAACAGTCCCTGTCTCTATACAATGCACGAAAATATGGATGACGGTCTGAAACTTTATGAACCGGCTGAATTTACCTTTAAATTTTTGCTTGACAAGTTGAATATCAATAAAGTTAACAGGAAAGTTGCAGTATTTACAGTATGCTCGTCAAAGAAACTTGGCGTCGATACCGTAATTATTGATATCGCACGCAGGTGTGCTTCCGATGTAACCGTGATCGAAAGCAATTGCTGTGGATTTGCTGGGGACAGAGGATTTCTCTACCCTGAAATGAATGAACACGGACTCAGAATGATAAAAGATCAGATCAGGGAGTGCGTCGAAGGATATGCGACCAGCCGTACTTGTGAAATCGGACTTGCAAAGAACGGTGGCATCAGATTTACTTCATTGCTCTATCTTGTTGCCGAAGCAGCCGGAATAAACATAATGAAATAAATATGTACAACTCCCTCAGTTCTGCAAATTTATCGGATTACGGACAACGGCTCAAGGAATTACTTGCATCACGCAATAGTAAGAGCAGTTATTTTTTGCCTTCCAAGACTGACCCATGGTCTCCCATTGAAGCAAAAAAGCACCCTTCTTGCCACGAGTCAATACAATATATTGCAAAATTACTCTCTTATGGAAAAGAAACAGTTGAATCAGCTGCAATCTTCACATTTTCAGAAGAGACAGGCAATTATCACATCAGCTCATTTCCCCTGCAGATCACAGGTGAAGACAAAGGTATTCTGCATATTAGTGATGAATCTCTGCTTGCAAGAGATATTCTGAAATGCACTCACAGATTGCCTATAGCACTCTGTGTTGGAGGTGACTCAATCTATTCAGAACTCGCATCTATTGGTCTTCCAGAATGGATTGATGCATTTAGAGCAACAGGATTTCTGAGAAAAAAGAGGATAGAAACCGTACAGTGCTTCACACAGGAAATCAAAGCTCCTGCCGACTGCGACTTTATTCTTGAGGGTTATATCCAGAAAAGTGAGGAAAAAGTCACCGAAGGAAGAATTTTCCATGTTTCCTGCATTACACACAGACTTAACGCCAGTCTGCCTGAAAATCCGTCATATTCAGATCAGGAGAGGGCTACTGTCACAGAGCTGCTTTCATTTCCAATATTAAAACAAATAAGCAACGACATAGAGGAGATAAAGATTCTCAAATATGGCAATGAGATTGCTGTAAAAGTAGCAGCGCTATACAATAACAGTCAGGCAGAAAGAATTGCAGCGCTTTTATGGGGAAATGAACTGTTTTCCGGATATGAAAAGATCATAATTCTGGACAGCCTGTGTGACTTGTATAACCCGTCAGAAATTGAGCATCATATTGCTTCCGCAAAAATCTCAACATTCGGAGAGACGAAGCAGTGCATTAATGCTATTTCCTGACAATTTTCCTTACCACCATTGCGGCCATCAGAAGCAGAAATACTATACAGGCAATACGCCCTGTGACATCACCGTATTTGGTATAGAATGTCTTTTCACTATTCAGATTAACCGTATCTCTGATTGCAACAGGTTCCCACCAGCCGGTTCTCTGCTTTACCATCCCTCGCTGATCAATGAAGCCGGTTATTCCGGTATTTGCGACATGGACTACATCTCGCCTTGTCTCAATTGCTCTCAGTCCTGCAAATCTGAAATGCTGACGATAACCCGGAGTATTGCCCCACCACCCGTCATTTGTTATTACACAGGCGAACTGTGCCCCCAAATCAGCCGTCTTTCTGAAATAATCTCCATATATCGATTCATAACAGATCATGGCGCCAATGCCTGTTCCGTCACTGTCGTGGAGAATAGATATTTCATCCTGTCTTCCATAACTGTCCATTGAACCGCCGAATGCGGAAGTTATCTTGCCAAGGAAAGGAATAAATCTCTGATAAGGGATAATCTCAACCCCGGGTACAAGTTTGGATTTATGGTAGTACTCAAACGCCCCCTGCCGGTCAATCAGAATTGCAGAATTAAACATATCATACCACTGATTGCCTATACTTCTTGCAGAATGGGAGGCATAAGCCTTTGTCCTATAGATTTTTACAGTAAGTGAACCAAAGATTACCTTAAGATCGGGGTGAAAAGTCAGATAATCGTTCAAAGTTCTGACAGTACAATTATCAAGCGGACGATCAAGATAAAGATTATATGTAAATGTCTCCGGAGTAATCAGATAGCGGGTATTTGGGGTGATTTTGGTATCTGCAAGGGCAATAAGTCTTTCATCCTGAACAGGTTGCGAGAGTCCTCCGTGTTTTTCGGTGTAAGAATCAATATTCGGCTGTACGGCAACGACTTCAATGGGATTATCACTCTCTCTGTAATAACTGAACATTATCAGGGAAAAATATATCGGAACCAAAACTATCACAATAGCGGATATTATCAGAGTGCGTCGCCTCCTGCGTTCTTTCTTCGCTGTCACAAACATTTCCCTCTGTATATCGATGATAGTCTCGAACAGAATAACATTTGTCAGCAATATCCAGAGAGATCCTCCAAGAGAACCGGTAAACTCATACCATTGAACAAGTTTTACAGATGTTGCGAAAGAATTGCCTAAAACCAGCCATGGCCATGATATTTCAATAATCTGATATACATGCTCCCATGCAAGCCATGCGGCGATCAACAGAGAATAAGAAAGTAATGCGTTGAAATGTCTCCTGCTCCATCTGAAAAGGTAAAATACAAAGGCCATCTGCAATGCATTCAGAGCTATTGCGGCAACAGCACCGACAGGCGAAATCCACCATATCCAAAACGTTGTGGCAACATTGAAAAGAAAAAAGGCAATGTAATAATAGAGCCATGTGTGTTTTATGCTCCTTTCTCTGCATATTTTCTCAAGAAACAACAGCGGGACGAATGCAAAAAGCGAAAACAGACCACAGTGAGGAACAAGGAAAGGCAGAGATGAAAAGAGTGTAAAAAGCAAAATACATATCCAAATATGTATCATGGACTTTCTGTCAGTATTTTTCGAAGGCATATTATAATATTCAATTGTAATTCTACTACAAAGGTATTGTATTTTAGCGAAAATTAATACCTTTGTCCACTCGTTTGCTTATGTTGGAAAATTTCTTAAAAGCATTGATTGTCGGACTCGGAGCCTCAATTCCATTGGGACCCGTTGGAATTTTATGTATTCAAAAGACATTGAGCAAAGGGAGAAACTCCGGCTTTTCAGTAGGATTAGGCTCATCAATTGCAGATACATTCTACGCCTCTCTCGCACTCCTCTCACTGGCATTCATTCAGTCATGGCTATACGAGAATAAACTTTGGGTGATGATTGTCGGAGGCATTATCATCGCTCTGTTCGGAATAAGGATAGCGTTAAAGAATCCGGTCAAACAGATCAGACAGCCAAAACAGGGTACAAAAAAGCATGTTCAGGATCTTTTGCAGGGACTGTTATTTACAATTACGAATCCCGGTTCACTCGTGCTGTTGCTTGCTCTTTTCGCTTTTGTGAGGATTGATA
>CAZPLM010000108.1:0-1137 GCA_964587275.1 uncultured Muribaculaceae bacterium
ACCGTAAAGGAAATCATTTGTTCCTTTTGCAATCTTCATATCTATTACTCCGCACTCCGGCGGGAAGTCATAATCTACTCCCGAGTCCACCACTTTGAGTTTAAATCCGTTCTGGTTACAGAATGTGGTGATTCCTGCTCCCTTTCCTTTAAGAAAATGAAAGACTTGTTCCGCAGTAACACTCCTTGGAGTGGCGCTGACACCTTCTCTCTCAATGCCGTGATCAGCAGCGAAAAGAATGTTTTGAGGATTGCGAAGTTCGGGAGAGAGTGTCTGCTGTATCATCGCGATCTGTTTTGCTATCTCTTCCAGTCTTCCCAGAGAACCTTTCGGCTTTGTAAGGTTGTCAATTTTATCTTGAACAGCCTGTTCGATTGCTTTGTCAGGCTCCGATATTCTGAACTTTCTCATTTTATTCTGATTGAAATTCCGCTTACCATCATTGTCACTTCAGATGCTTTGGATGCAACATATTGATTGAACCACCCCTGGAGGTCCGTGAATTTTCTCTGCACTTCGTTTGTTGAGGTACCTCCCATACCAATCTCGTTAGTAACGAAGATGAATGTGGCATTTTGGTCAGTAAGGGTGTCAAATTCTGATTTCATTTCTTTCAGGGATTTGTTGACATCTCCGTTGTTATCGTAAAAAAAATTGGTGCACCATAGTGTTACGCAGTCTATTACAACAACGCGGCCGTTCACGTCATGCCCTGATATGTATTTATTCTCCTCAATCGTATCCCACTGCGGACCCCGCATTGCCCTATGATGTTCTATCCTTCTCTGAAATTCATCGTCCCATCTCCTTGCTGTCGCCACATATACAGGGTTGGCTGAAAGACCCAATGCGGTTTTTTCTGCGTATGTGCTTTTGCCTGAACGGGCTCCTCCTGTGATCAATAATATCTTTCCCATCAATGTAATTTGAAAATATAGGTAATTGTCCCCTGCTGGCTTGCCGGAGCACCGGTGCTGACATTGAAATGGGCGTCAAGCGCTGCCTTTTTTGCACTCTCCCAAAGTGTCCTGTCTGAAACGGTAGTGCCTTTGTCTCCCGGAATAGCCGTGGTGACGTTTCCATTGCGGTCAACAGTTATCCTGACAACTACTTTCCCTGCTTTCTGAACTGAATATG
>CAZPLM010000108.1:1147-2186 GCA_964587275.1 uncultured Muribaculaceae bacterium
GGAAGAGATCCCATTACGGAACGTCCGGCCAATCTTGCAGATGGTTCTCCATCTGTACTGCCGATATTTGTGTTTCCATTCGGGTGACCTGCTTTAAGAGAAGAAGAAACTTTATCGGCGACCTGGGCTGCAAGCGTGTCAACTTTTTTGCTGTTTGCAGCTGATGGAAACAAAGCTCTTTTATCAATAACCTCTTCCCGTTCAGGTTCATTTACCTCAACATCTCCATCCTTACCGACAGTCGCAACTTCCGCAATATTTGCCTTTTCCCCCTTATGTTGAGCCTCAGACCGTTGGACAAGTTTGATATCTTCATCAGGGTCGGGATTTTCCACTCTTGGTTCGATGCCTGCAGATGTTTCGATGATTTGAGGTTCTGAAATTGGATCAGCCTCCATCTCCATCAGGATGCCGCTTTCCTCAGGCTGAGGATACTGATATTTGAGCCCTGAAAAGATGCAGATAAGCAATATGCAGGCATTCACGGCTATTGTCGTGACAACGCCTGCGGCTCTTGCTTTTTTATCTCTCTTTTCTGACTGCATCGCTGCAATGTTTATCGGTGTTATTCAGGCGTTGTCGCCATTATCACCTTATATCTGTTTCGTTTTGCGATATTCATCAGCGCTACGACCTCTTTGACAGGGACAGTCTCGTCAGCATAAATTGAGAAAGTCGGGTCGTCGCTATCCTGAAGCAATTCCTGCAGTTCACCCTCTATCTGGTCAAATCTGACAGGTGTCATATTACCGTTGATGTGATATGAAACCGTGCCTCTTTCAGGATAATGCTTTATCGACACTGTTGCTGTAGCCTTTGCTGATACCTGTCCGGTACTCTTGGGCAGAAGCAGTTTGAGAGCATTTGGGTTGATCAGGGTAGATGTGACAAGGAAAAATATCAACAAAAGAAATACTATGTCCGTCATCGAAGACATCGACAGCGAAGCATCTACTTTTGTATTGCGTTTTAATGCCATGATTATTCTTCTTTTCCGTTATTCTGGACGGGGCCCGCCTGAAGCGTATCCATAAATTCA
>CAZPLM010000108.1:2196-7294 GCA_964587275.1 uncultured Muribaculaceae bacterium
CAATAGTACTGTTCTCCATTTTGAATACTACGCCTGAAACTCTTGTGGTCAGGTAGTTGTAGCCGAAATATGCAAGGATTCCGACAATAAGACCGCCGACAGTCGTGATCATTGCAGTATAGATACCGCCGGAAAGGAGCGTGATGTCAATATTGTTGCCAGCCTGGGACATCTGGAAAAATGCCTGTACCATTCCTATTACCGTACCGAGGAATCCGATCATCGGGGCTCCGCCTGAAATGGTGGCAAGCAGAGGAAGTCCTTTTTCAAGGCGTGCCACCTCAATATTTCCGACATTCTCAACGGCAGCCTGAATATCGGAAAGAGGGCGTCCCATCCTTTCGATCCCTTTCTCAATCATTCTTGCAATTGGAGAGTTGCTTTTCCGGCAAAGTGCAAGCGCTGATTTTTTCTTACCGTCAAGGATGTAATCATTAACATCTTTTGTGAAATTCTTGTCTATTTTTCCGGCTCTGTTTATTGAATAAAGTTTCTCTCCGAAGATATAAATGGCTATGATGGAGAGAATAGCAAGTACAATCATAAGCCATCCGCCTTTTATGGCCATATCCAGTAAAGAAAAAGTAGTTTCCTCAGCTACCGGTTCTACTGCCGTTGCTATGGCATCAGGTGTTGTTTGTAGAAGTGTTAAAAGCATAATATTGTTTATTTTTTATTATCCGTTGTATATGGAATAAGTTTATATGGGTAAGTAATATCCTGAAGGAAAAGAGCTTCGCCGGGGACTGACTGACCTGCCGCACATCTATCTTTTTTATTCATGACTGACTCTACCCAGTCGGGTGTTTGCCGTCCTCTACCGACTTCCAAAAGTGTGCCAACGATAGCCCTAACCATGTTACGTAAAAACCTGTCTGCAGTAATTTCAAATTTAAAATGGTGATTGTCGTCGCTGCTCCAGATTGCTTTGGAAATTGTGCAGATAGAGGTTTTATTTCCTCCTCCGATCTTCTCAAAACTTGAAAAATCGTGAGTGCCTGTCAGATAACCTGCTCCACGGTTCATTGCCTCAATGTTGAGAGGAAATTTGTAGAAATAGGAAAATGTGGCAAACGGATCCTTGACGTTATGTAATCGGTATACATATTTTCTGCTTGTGGCATCAAATCTCGCATGTGCGGAATCGGCAACACGGTACAGGTTAAAAACGGCGACATCAACAGGCAGAATGGCATTTATTTTGTATAATAAACTCTCCGGTTCTTTTATTTCACAGTCAGTGTCAAAATGGGCAAAATAGCAGGCTGCATTTACTCCTGTGTCAGTTCTTCCAGCACCTGTAAGACTGATTTTCCCGCCAAGAATGATGGAAAAGGCATTTTCAACAGTCTCCTGTACAGAAATAGCATTTTCCTGAATTTGCCAGCCGCAGAATGATTTACCATTATATGACAGAGAAACAAAGAATCTCATTAAACAAAAATTAGGTTAAATTTGTAATTTTAAGACTTACAAAAATACAAATCATTTTTTTAATCATAGCAATATGGAGAGTGTAAACATTAAAGAACTAAATGACCGTATTCAAAAAGAGAGCGCCTTCGTTGATATCATTACGATGGAGATGGGAAAGGTTATTGTCGGTCAGAAACATTTGGTTGACAATCTGCTGATAGGTCTGCTGTCAAATGGACATATCCTTCTTGAGGGAGTGCCTGGTTTGGCCAAGACATTGGCAATCAATACTCTCGCATCTATTGTAGATGCCAAGTTCAGCAGAATTCAATTTACCCCTGACCTGCTTCCGGCAGATGTCATAGGTACTTTGATTTACAGTCAGAAGAGCGAACAGTTTCAAGTTAAAAAAGGACCTGTTTTCGCCAACTTCGTCCTGGCTGATGAAATCAACCGTTCTCCGGCTAAAGTCCAGTCAGCCCTGCTTGAAGCAATGCAGGAACGTCAGGTGACTATAGGCGACGAGAGTTTCAAACTGCCTGAGCCATTTCTTGTAATGGCGACTCAGAATCCTATAGAACAGGAGGGGACATACCCGCTTCCTGAGGCGCAGATTGACCGTTTCATGTTGAAAGTTGTCGTTTCTTATCCGAAGAAAGAGGAAGAGAAACTCATTATCAGAATGAATAATACAGGTACATTTCCAAAGCCTTCAACTGTGTTGAAACCGGAGGATATCATTCGCGCCCGCGAAGTCGTTAGAGATGTATATATGGATGAGAAAATTGAAAAGTATATTGTTGATATTGTTTTCTCTACCCGTAATCCTGAAGAATATGGCCTTGGCAAGTTGAAGAATATGATTTCATTTGGAGGTTCGCCTCGTGCAAGTATTTCTCTTTCAATGGCATCAAAGGCTTATGCTTTTATCAAGAGGAGAGGATATGTCATTCCTGAGGATGTTAGAGCAGTATGCTATGAAGTTTTGCGTCACAGGATCGGACTTACCTATGAGGCTGAAGCTGAAAATATCACTACCGAGAATATTATTTCTGACATATTGAATACCATTGAGGTTCCATAGCAGTTGAATCTGATGTCTAACGGTATTAAAATGTGAAGAAATGGAAAACGATCTGTTAAAAAAAGTTAGAAAAATAGAGATAAAGACAAAGGCATTGTCTCATCAGATTTTCGCCGGTGAATACCATTCTGCGTTCAAAGGACGCGGTATGGCATTTAGCGAGGTTAGAGAGTATCAGTATGGTGATGATGTCAGGAGTATGGACTGGAATGTTACAGCCCGTCTTCATTCTCCTTATATAAAAGTATTTGAGGAGGAGAGGGAAATGACGGTCGTATTGCTTATTGATGTCAGCGGATCAAGATTCTTCGGAACGACGGACAAGTTGAAAAAGGACCTTGTCGCCGAAATTGCAGCAGTACTCTCTTTTTCCGCTTCGATTAATAACGACAAGGTTGGCGCGCTCTTTTTCAGTGACAAGATCGAAAAGTTCATTCCTCCGAAAAAGGGGAGAAGCCACCTGCTCAGGATTATTCGTGAATTAGTGGAGTTTACGCCGGAAGACAAAGGTACTGATATCGGAGAGGCTCTTCGTTTCCTTACCAACGCCATCAAACGTCGATGTACCGCATTCCTGCTTTCAGATATGATAGATATGGATGATAATAATCGTCCAAGATATGAGGATGCTCTGAAAATTGCTACCAACCGTCACGATCTGTCTGTCATCAACGTTTATGATCCGAGAGAAAGAAATATTCCAAACATCGGACTTGTAAGGATAAAGGATGCTGAAAGCGGCGCAGAAATGTGGGCTGACACCTCTTCCGCAGTTATGCGAAAGGCATATTCGGACTGGGCAGCCAACGCATTTACATCAATGGAACAAACACTTAGAAAGTACAGGGTAGATACTGTAAGCATAAGTACTGACCAGGATTATGTCAAGGGATTGATATCGTTCTTTAAAAACAGAGCTTAGTGATGAAGAGATATTTATTAATAAACGCCATTCTCATTCTCTTCTCTTCAGGGCTTTTTGCCCAAAATGAGAGAGAAGATCTGCGTGCGACCTTGAGCAGAGATTCAATTCTTATCGGAGACAGGGTGGAATGGATGGTGAGGTTTGATTTGAAGGAGGGTGAGGAGTATATGATACAGCCTCCCGCAGAGCCTGTGGCTGCAGGCATAGAGACTGTCGCTCCACTTTCGATCGATACTCTCTCTGCAAAGAAAAACAGACTTGATATTGAGGGCAAAATTATTCTGACCAGTTTCGACAGCGGCAGTTATAATTTACCGCAACTTGTGGCGCTGGTACGCAGAACAAACGGACGCATTGACACGCTTTGTTTCGATGGTCCGCTTCTTGCCGTCAACACAATTCCGGTGGATACAGCTACCTATGAGATTAAGGATATAAAGGGTCAGATAGGCTATCCTGTGACATTCAAGGAGTTGCTTCCATGGTTCGGATTGTTGTTACTTGTTGCGGCGCTTGCTTACGCAATATGGCGTTTCATAAAGTACAGAAGGGAGAACAGGACTTTCTTTGGAAAGCCTATCGTCAAAGATCCGCCTCATGTAGTCGCCCTCAGAAATATTGACAAGATACGCAAACAGAAATTGTGGCAGAACAACAAGCAAAAACAGTTTTATACTGCAATAACAGAAGTACTGAGAGTATATATTGCAGGCAGATTCGGAATATCCGCTCTTGAAAGGCCGTCCGGAGAAATGCTGGCAGATCTTAGAAAACAGGATGTAACTGATAAACAGTATGATGAAATGGCGGAACTGTTCGGGAGAGCTGACCTTGTGAAGTTTGCCAAGTATTCAGCTACTGAAGAGGAGAACGAAGAGGTTATCCCTACCGCAGTCCGTTTTGTGAATGATACGTTTATGAAGGAACTCGAAGATAATAAAAAGGAGGAATAGAATATGTTTTTTGAATATCCATATTTACTCTACCTTGAATTTATTCTCATACCGCTGATTGCATTTTATGTTTGGCGGCAGGTTAAAGGAGCATCTCCAAGTCTTCTGGTGCCGGGCCTTGCTCCATGGAAGGCAAAAAACAATGCGGCAAAAAGATGGTTGAGACATATTCCTTTTATTCTCAGAATGATTGCGGTTGCGGCAATAATTGTTGCCATCGCAAGACCGAGATCATCTAAAGATTTTCAGAAAGTTGATACTGAAGGTATTGATATTGTGCTTGATATGGACGTTTCTACTTCAATGCTTGCGAGAGATTTCAAGCCTGACCGTATAGGTGCGGCGAAAGATATCGCAATTGAATTTATTGCATCACGTCCTTCAGACAGAATAGGTATTGTGGTTTTTGCTGGCGAAAGTTATACGCAATGTCCGGTAACTACTGACCGTGTTACACTCATAAATCTTATGAAAGAGATTCAGACAGGTCTTATTGATGACGGAACTGCGATCGGCAACGGACTTGCTACTGCTGTAGCAAGGCTCAAGGACTCGGATGCAAAGAGCAAAGTTGTTATCCTTCTTACTGATGGTGTGAACAACAGCGGGGAAATTGCTCCGGAAACGGCTGCGGAAATTGCAAAAACTTATGGAATACGAGTCTATACTATAGGTGTAGGGGCCATGGGTGATGCACCTTACCCCGTGATGACTCCGTGG
>CAZPLM010000109.1:0-7149 GCA_964587275.1 uncultured Muribaculaceae bacterium
TACAAGTGCCCTCGCTGATTTCAATTCCAGATGGTTCAATTAAAAGATCCACAACCTGTCCTACGTCGGTGAGCAGTGTCATTTCAATTCCAGATGGTTCAATTAAAAGAACCCTTGCCGGTAAGGAAACATGTTTAATTCACTAATTTCAATTCCAGATGGTTCAATTAAAAGCGACCTTGAAACCAATCTCGCAGTGTCAGTGGAGGATTTCAATTCCAGATGGTTCAATTAAAAGACGCTGCCAGCTGCTCGGCAGTGAAGTCCGAGTAGGATTTCAATTCCAGATGGTTCAATTAAAAGCGCTATCGCAAATTTTATCTGGTATGGTATCGAGTTATTTCAATTCCAGATGGTTCAATTAAAAGAACATTTAGCTTTGCCAATAGCTTTGCCAATAGCATATTTCAATTCCAGATGGTTCAATTAAAAGGCCAATAATCAAGACGACCAAGATTTATAAAGACATATTTCAATTCCAGATGGTTCAATTAAAAGTTTGCTCTTAAAAGAGGCTACATCCGTTTTTGGCGTATTTCAATTCCAGATGGTTCAATTAAAAGTTATCGCAGCCAAATTGTTTTGCTGCCTCTATTCTATTTCAATTCCAGATGGTTCAATTAAAAGCATACTTGTCGCCCGTAAGCAGCATATCTCCATACGGATTTCAATTCCAGATGGTTCAATTAAAAGGTCCTTGGCGCGTAAGTCCTTAACACTTGCCCAAATATTTCAATTCCAGATGGTTCAATTAAAAGAGTTAGTAAATTTGGCCCGTCACGGCCTTATCAAAATTTCAATTCCAGATGGTTCAATTAAAAGAATAGGAGGATGGACTATGGCAACAAAGAAATTCGATTTCAATTCCAGATGGTTCAATTAAAAGGGCCGGACTATGAGGGTATAGTAACCCGTATTAAGAATTTCAATTCCAGATGGTTCAATTAAAAGTTCCGGTGGGATTTTCGGAAGATGACCTTAAATCGCATTTCAATTCCAGATGGTTCAATTAAAAGCGCGTCTTTAAACTGGTATATCAATTTGCAACGGTTATTTCAATTCCAGATGGTTCAATTAAAAGGACGTGTGGCGACGTGTGGCACAACGGCGGGACGTATTTCAATTCCAGATGGTTCAATTAAAAGCCGTGTGCGTGTCTCGCGGTGCGTTGACTTGTCAAATTTCAATTCCAGATGGTTCAATTAAAAGGCAATAAACCTTTATTTGCGTTTCTTTTTGCACGGTATTTCAATTCCAGATGGTTCAATTAAAAGTCTATACAAAAAAAATAAATAATGGCTTTAGGCATCAATTATTAATTTGTACGAAGATAAGTTTTTTTATCAAAAGTTGTCAATGTATAATAGTAAAAATTTGCCCGTAGTTCGACACTTCTTTAACAACTTAAATTTCAAAACGTCAAAGAACTTAAAATAAAATAATTCACATTTAATTTAAAAAGTCAACATCATCGACACAAGTTTATAAAAATTGATCAATATGATTTTTCTCGTTACCAATAATTACTTTCTCAAGCCAATCCTTATCCCTACCCTTAAAAATAATTATGCTATCCACCTCACTTTCAATGATTTTATCTGCACAAAAAAGCAATTCTTTTAATTTAACCTCGGAAATCTCTCCTTCAAAAACTGAATTCTGAATCCAATGTAAATATTTGCGACATAATTTCAACATTTTCGATACGCGTTTTTCGCCACAATCATATACAAGAATTACATACATATAGTAATATCACCAATACATTTTAAATGGTTTATACTCCTCTATATCAAGTAAATGCTTTGAAAGTTTATAACATTCCAATTTAATCAAATGTCTATAACTAACATTCCTTTTTAGTGTCCTATGTGCAATCGTCTCTTGCATACGTTCTTCAATTGATTTAATGAAAATTTCCTTTCCAGTCTTATTCAAAAGGCATTTATTAAATTGGACATCAAAATGCTTACTTTGTATCTCTTTCTTATTCAACACCTTAAATATAACTCTGTCAACAATGATTGGTTTAAAAATTTCAGAAATATCTAATGATAAAGAATACCTTCTATCTCCTGGAGTATGTAAATAACTAATTGTGGGGTTTAATTGTGTTTGGTGAATTGCCCTTAAACATTGCGAATAACAAATCATATTACCAAATGAAATCAATGCATTAACCTCATTTTTAGGCGGTTGCTTAGAACGATTTACCATATCGAAATCATTGATAATTAGATCAAATGCATCATAATAAGTCTGCCTCATCATTCCTTCCATACCCATTAGTTCATTGATATTACATGATAACATTGACATATCTGACAACTCCTTGATACGATTAATCATCATTTCCAAAGATTTTCCTCTCCTGTCATAATACTGCAAATTCTTGATCATATTGTGAGCAGCACCTTCAATAAACCTTTTAGCGATTACCAGCCGTTTTTTCTTGTTTTGGAAATGAGTTGTCTGAGCCAAAATCATTCGGCCTGAAAGTAATCCATCTCGTGGCATAAATGATCCAGTATAATTTTCATAATAATCAAAAAAATGAACAGCGATATCATTTTGTCCCAAGAAATTATACAATGAACTATTTGCTCGCAATGATCCAAAACAATAAAACTGAGAAATATCTTCTACCGGTAGAAAACGTGGTTGTTGCACAAACTCATTTCCGCTATCATCAATAGATACAGGCGTAAATTTGATTGTATTGTCCTTTCTTTCCATCACTCCCGGATTAAACAGATAATAGGTTTTCTTCATTGCTGTTCCTCCTCCGCACAATAACAAAACTCATAATAGCTGCAATTCTTACATAGGGCACGTTTCACAAGCGGTGGGCATTCATCAGAATCAATAATATTCTTTATCTCCTTTTCCATAGTTACTATTGTCTTCCTATCATTATCAGTAATACAAACTTTCTCTGTCTTGCGTAATGTAGGATATTCCAACATGCCATTAACGTCATATATACCATTCTTTTCAAAAACATATATATAATACTTCAACTGCCATTCGTGTGCGGCCTCAACTTTGTTCGACTTTTTAATCTCATGAATAACTCTATTTTTTGTGTCATAAAAGTCAACCTTTATTCCATCCATTTCCACCTCTTCGTACTTTGCGGAACGCTGCGGATAGCTTTCTTCATGAATCAGTTTACCTTCGTACACGAGATCGGAAGTGTGCTCAAAACGAATTCCATTCGCATGCAACCACATCTCTCGTTTACATACCTGATACAGATTAATTAGAGTTGCATTAATGCGCATAACTATATAAAATTAGAATCCTTTAAGTTTTCCGTAATCACACCATTTTCGAAAGAATATATATCAACATAGGAGTTTAGATAGATATATCCAAGCTTTTCTTCACCATACGTTTTTAACACATCATAATCATTGCCCCCTTTGAAGATGGAGAACGAGAAGGCAGACATCAGACTTTGCAGTTTTTTTATCTTTATTTTGGTTTTCACAAAATCAGTTCCTTTATTGAAAACGACATCTGCATACGCATTCCAAACATCAGTACCAGAAACATACTCTCCATGATGAATTTGAAATTCATCCAAAATTGGGATGTCGTTCTTGAGATATTGAATTGGAATGTCAATCGGCACAAACACAGAATCATTCAGTGATTTTATTAGTTTCAATTGCTTGTCAACTTCTGCATAATTGAGCGTTGCCACATAACCTTCCAAATCATGAATGTTCTCAATAAGAGACGATTTATTATTGTTTATAGTTTTGTCAATAATCATTCTGTACAGTCTGTCAAAATCTTTGGAATCAAGAATGCTTTTGTAGTCCTCAAAATCCATTTCTCGCGCAAACCGATATCTATCATCTTTGCCATACATGGTTTTCTCCGTGTCACAATTGAAAAGATAGAGTGTACATCGTGGTTTATTAACATTTCGATTGATGCGACCGGCCAATTGCTCTTCACTGTCAATTATTGATTTGTCCTTAAAGCCCAAATCCATATCAATATCAACGCCGGCCTCTACAACTTGTGTAGTGATCAATAGTACTTTTTTACTGCGTAGTGCAGAAGATTTCAGTTTGTCTATAATCTCTTTTCTTCTTGGATCTAAGATTGTACCGGATAATAGAAATACTTCATCGAAAAAGTCATTGTCCTCTCTTACAATAGAATAAAATTCTGATGCAGTTTTCTTGAAGATAAATTCTATGATTGTATAGACACTTTGCGGATACAATTCGTTCTGAGCAGCAAATTCTTCTGATTTTTCAAACAAGCACTCTTTCAACCGGCTCAAATAATCGCATTTATCTTCTTTTGTCGCACACGGCCATTCAAGTAAACTGTAATCTATATTTACCCTTTTACAGAAGTTCGGGTTCTGAAAATATTTGGACTTATCCTTCACTAAATAAACGAAATCTCCCGCCAAACCTTTGTCGTCTAATAACTCCCCAATCTTAGGTAGTGTTGCCGACATGATAATGAACTTCATATTGAAGAAGTGCGCATAGTTATTTATGAAATAGACAACCTTATCCCACATTTTCGGCGAATACGATTGCATTTCATCTATAATTACAATCGAATTTGACATTCTATGCAGCAAATAGTTAGTCTCTTTTCCATTTGTTTTCAGCACATCAAAGAAACGGATATGAGAGAGCAACGAAATCGGATAGTTAACGAACAAATTATCAAGGTAATTCAAATAATCATCCTCATAGTTTCCGGTATGAAACGAGGCCTTTGAATGTATCTCTGCTATTTCATCAACATTCAGCCCAAGTGTTTCATACAATGATTTATATGTTTGGGTAATCAATGTCGTAAAAGGGAACACATAAAAAACCTTATTTATCCCGTGATGTCTGTCGGCTCGTAACAATTCAGCCAAAGCCAGCATAGAGGCGTTTGTCTTGCCACTTCCGGTTGGCGCCTCTAAATAAAACAGATTCTTGTTTGTATTTTTCCGTACATTCTGAATGACCTCTATCGCAATACCTTTTCTTAGTTCATTTAGATTATTATTAGACGGTTCCCTCAATTGATCGGCATTCGGAATGTCATCTTTTGCTATAGCATTATATACAGCCTCGTTGTAAGTTTTACTATGTTCAATGTTTGAGATAATCTTTTGCCTAAGCGCATCGTCTATCAGTCCATAATCCGAATACATTCCGGCCCATCCGTTCATATAGTGGGCTGTCGCCAGATAATCAGAGGCTGTAAGCAAAGAATAGTTTAGTTTGCACAAGGCAAACAAAGGAAAGGTATTCTCTTTCTTTATTACGTCATTGTTATAACGATCAAAGAAAAAATTGAAATTTGCGTTTTTCAAAAAGCGATCATGAAATAAAACTATTTGCCCATCATTTAAATCTATTTTAAACAGCGATAAATATGACTTCAAAACAAATAAATCTTCATTATCCCAAACTATATCATTTTGACCTTCATTCAGACAAGATGCATGGTGTTTATAAATAGAGTAACTTAAATATAGCGCGACATTTGACAAAAAGACTTGTTCCGCTTCCGTCAATTCTATTTTCAGTAGTGTTGAAAAAAAATCAACAAGATACAGATACACTCCAATTATTGAATGTTGACTATCAAAACAATGAGATACAGATAACACATCCGCCCTGTTCTTCATTCTGACAATCTGGAAATTCTTATTTACTTTGCCAAGGTCATGATATGCTATTGATTTATAAAACAAATCCGACATTAAAGTCTTTAGTTTTATAACGTCCAAACCAGCAGGAATCGAGGATTCTATTAAGTTGTCTATGATTCCGCCCAATGATTGTTTGCTGATAATTTCTTTTGCATAAGCACAAACCAGAGCAGAATGTTCCGACAGCAACTCCGGCTGCCGAGAACATTCTGTTTCTTTAGGTAAATGAGCATAATAGTTGTTGCTATTCGCTATAAATCCATTAAAGTAATCGACATCAAAGTTCATTTAAGTAAGTTGAATTACTGTATTCTCATTTAGTTTATAGAATTTCCCAGCTTCACTCATATTCATGTCCTTACTAAACTTTGCATTCGAATATACAAAATCAGCGTATGAGTATTGAAACAATTGTTCGTCAAAGCAGACTGGCAATTTTTCAAAATAAAGCCAAGTTGGCTCTGAAATTGAAAACATATTCATAGATTTTACAACAAACTTACTAGCGGCTTCAGTTTTTGAAAAAATCGAGGCAATTGAGTAGTTTTCCGAAAAACCAAATTCAGAGAATTTATATTCTGTGAAATTTTCCCACCATGCCGAAAAATCATTCTTCCCCATATAGGGGAGGAACTCTGCTTGATAAGATTTTAAATTTCCATACAATTTATTCTCAATCTCTTCATTAATGTCTAATAGCAAATAACAACGATATGCTGGCTTTATCAAAATTTGCTCAGTCACAATCAGATTTCCGCCAGCCTCGCCACTGGCAAATCCGGTTCCGTTATTATAACTGAGTATCTCTTTGGTGTAATTGCCTTTATCCGAACCTAACGGTTCGATTCCAACCTTCAAATCTCTCAATTTACTGTAATATTCAGGCAAGACACCATTTTTCTGATATCCTTGTAAACCTGCAATTGCGCCGAGTATCCCGAGCAGAGCTGGTTTATGAAGCATATTGTATGTCAAATAGAGCCCATCGTTGATGTCCGGTTTCTTAAAGAATCCGAACTCCGCTTTTAGATCAAACGATATTAACTTCTGAATTGCCATATTATATGTCGTTTTCTGTCGTTTTTTCAGGTAAGTTCTCTAATGCAACCGTTTGTTTGTTATAGTAAATCTCTATTCTTTCTATATCAGAAGGTATTTTTCCTAATTCTGCCTTTAGTTTAGTAAAGTCATAGACACATTTACCATCCTTCTTTTCCTGTTTCAGACTAATTAAAGTAGTGAAATTAGGTAAAACGTTTTTTGATCCTTCTTTTAATTGAATCCAAACTAACATCTCATTTTCGCAACCAGCTTTAGATGCAGAATCGTACAAAGTCACGCCACGGCGCATGGCTTCATTAAGTTTTTCGATATCATTCGATGAAAGTTTATTTGCGCCTTCTCCTGCAAGTGCTACAATATCACACAAATTTTGTGGGTTGATCGAAAAATGATGTAAA
>CAZPLM010000110.1:0-7143 GCA_964587275.1 uncultured Muribaculaceae bacterium
ATGTTCCGACGTCCAAAAGCGAGATTGTGAATGTGAGAATGATTGAAATCGATGGTATTAACTCTGTTGTAATAAGCGAACACACCTAAATTATAGTTTGAGATGAATTTTCAAATTTTTGAAGTGTTTCGCTTAAGGATGCTATCGGAGTAACCGTATTCATTATTTCGTGAGTCAGAACACGAATCAGCTTACTCCAGGAATCAGACTCGTTTTGTTCTATTGCATCACTTATATCGTTAAAAGAAACAATTTTAACATTTGTCCCTTTTATGCAGGAAAATGAAGCGTCGAGTGAAAGATGAACAAGAGAACTCTCGTTAAAAAGAGAGGCTTTTTTTGAGGAGTTTTCAGATACGTTACTGAAGGCTTCATAAAGTGATGGATCAATATTGCTCAAAGACTTCAAAGATGACAGAACTGATACTCCTAATAATGAAAGCGCAATTGAATTACAATAAATAATTCTCTCTGTTTCAATATCATAAACAAGAACACCCGACTTAACCTGATCCAGCATCTGCCCATAGAATTTTTCCTGCTGACGAAAATTATCCACATCTCTGTTAAAAATTCCACGCAATCTGTTCAAAGTTTGGTTAAGAACTTTGTTTCTACCGCTTTCAATAAAATTGAAATTTGTCTCGTTATCTTCAAGTGCATCAACCATAAATTCGAGTTTCTTTCTTGTTCTAAACTTGAAGAATAAAGCAGAAAAGATAATTGAGATAACGATTGTTCCCATGACAATCGCAATGATTGTCGCAGTTGTCATATACCGTACTTCTTAAGCTTGCTGTATAGAGTAGGACGACTGATATTCAAAGATTTTGCAACCTGAGAAAGATTGCCGGAATACTTTTCCATTGCTGCTCTTATGGCCCTCTCTTCTGCCTCATTCAATGTTTCGATATTGCCTAAATCATCATTATTGAGTTTTGATATTGTACTATCCAAACATTCAGGCAATTGCAATTCAGCAAGTTGCAATACACTTCCTTCAGAAAGAATAACGGCTTTTTCAATACAGTTCTGCAATTCCCTGATATTACCCGGCCAACTGTATGACATAAGAGCGTTTTCACCCTCATCAGAAATAGAACTGATCTCTCTATGGTACTTATCTGAATAATGCGACAGGAAACTCTTGGCAAGAGGAATGATATCTTCTACTCGTTTTCTGAGCGGAGGGATTTGGAGATGAATTGTATTAATACGATAATACAGATCTTCCCTGAATTTTCCCTCAATCACCATCTGTTTTATATCCATATTGGTAGCGCAGATGAGTCTGACATCAACAGGAATAATCTTTGTATCTCCAACACGGGAGATAGTCCTGTTCTGAAGCACCCTAAGCAGTTTCGCCTGCATCGGCAATGAAATATTGCCTATCTCGTCAAGGAACAGCGTGCTGTTGTCCGCAGCAAGAATTTTACCGTCCCTGTCTGCAAATGCATCTGTAAAAGCGCCTTTAACATGGCCAAAGAGTTCGCTTTCAAAAAGAGTTTCCGGGATAGCTCCTGCATCAACCGCCACCATCGGCCTGGATGAGCGAAGTGATAACCGGTGGATTTCGTTTGCCAACATATCCTTGCCTGTCCCATTTTCACCTGTAATCAATACAGAAACATCAGTCTGAGCAATTTTGTTGACTGTCTTGCAGATTTCATCCATTTCCCTCGAAGCACCCCAATACATCGTGATTTTCGCAGGAACCCTGACATTTTTTGTCTTGTGGCTGTCACATGCATTAGAGAGGATTTCAATAAGTTTTTCATTATCCCATGGCTTTATGACAAAATCATACGCACCTCTTTTCATCCCTTCAATTGCAAGTGAGATGTCAGCATAGGCAGTGAACAGGACTACTTTTAACTCAGGGAAATTATGTTTCAATTCTGATAGCCAGAACAGCCCTTCATTCCCGGTATTAATATCACTTTTAAAATTCATGTCGAGCAGGACAACATCAGGGTTGAACCTGCTTACAGAAGAAAGCAACTCTACAGGAGAAGCAAGAAGTTCAACATCAGAAAAATTTAGTCCCAAAAGAAATTTGAGAGCAGTACGAATACCAGCATTATCATCAACGACAATTACTTTCCCTTTTATCATAGAAGTGATTCGACGATTATATTTATAAGTTCAGCTCTTTTTAACGGTTTTGAAATAAAATTGTTGCAACCTGCAGCAATCGCATCATTTCTGTCTGAATCAAATGCGTAAGCAGTCAATGCAATTATAATGGTATCCTTATCAAATTTACGGATTTCTCTTGTTGCCTCAAGACCGTCAACGACTGGCATTTTTAAATCCATCAATATAATATCATACTTATTGTCTCTGGCAAGTTTAATTGCTTCTGCACCATTAGCAGCCCTTGCGACATTGTTATTTTTCAGAATACTTTTTACAAGGAGATAATTACTGTCAATATCTTCAGCTATAAGAATGTTCAGATCCCTGACCGGAATATCTTTGACCACTTCATTACTATGCATACTCAACTATAAGTAAAACGATATTTAAATTCACATAAAGTTATATAAAAAAAAAGGATGGTCAAAATTAACCATCCTAAAACTTCTCAAAATGTGGATATTAGTATCTTCTGCGATCATTGAAGCCACCTCTGCGAGGTCTGTCCTCTTTTGGTCTGGCAACATTTACGCGAAGTGTTTTACCTTCAAAATCTGTCTCATTGATGGAGTCGATGGCTTTTTGGCCCTCTTCATCATTTGGCATTTCAACGAAGCCGAATCCTCTTGAGCGACCGGTCTCGCGATCTTTGATAACATTGGCAGAAGTAACTTCGCCATACTGAGCGAATAAATCTTTTAAGCTTTCACTTGAAGTTCCCCAGCTTAAATTTGAAACATAAATGTTCATTAAAAAACTAAAATTTAAAATTAAAGTCACAGAAACATAGCTGTGACAACTATTTGTTCTACAAAGATTTGTTTAACGGGACAAATGTATGTACAAAAATTCGTATTTCCTAAAAAAAATATACTATAAATCAATATGTTCAGTTAAAATTAACGCTAACTTTGTCCTAAAGGTAATATATGATACATTTAATTTAAAAATATGGCTGATAACTATTTAGGAAATAAATTCGATGAGTTTTATGACGGTTCCGGAAAAAAAACCAAACACAGACGTCATTCCTCAATTTCTCTTGATTCTCTTTTACTCAAAAACAGAAGCTATCGCGGGTTCGACAAAAATTATATAGTTTCAATAAATGAACTCACAGAGATTATTTCAGTTAATTCAAAACTTCCATCTGCCAGAAACCAGCAGGCGATTCGATTCAAGCCGGTGCTATCTGATGACGCAGCGAAAGTGCTCTCGGCCACAAAGTGGGCAGGTGCACTCCCTGAATTACATCTGCCATTACCGGGGACTGAACCCAATTCGTTTATAATCTGCTGCACAACTGTTCCTGAGACAAAATGGATAGATGTAGATCTTGGTATTTCCTGTCAAAGTATGCTCTTAAAGGCTGTTGACATCGGACTTAACGGTATTTGCATTGGCGCATTTGACAAAGAGGCAATAAAGAAAACCTTCAGCCTGATCTATGAGCCGATATTGATTCTGGCAATTGGGAAAGGTATTGAGACAATCCAACTCCTCCCAATAAGCGAAAATGATAATCACAACTATTATCGCAAAGAAGGAATTCACTACGTTCCGAAAGTAAGGCCTGATGAACTGATAATTAAATAGAAGCCATCAATCATCAACTTGCATTAGATATATCAGTAAGTTCTTCAGTGATATTCTGTTGACGCTTCTTGTTGTAGTTTAACTTGAGATCATCAAGCAATTCTGCAGCATTATCTGAGGCCGTCTGCATTGCAACCATTCTGGATGCATATTCTGAAGCATTACTGCTTAAATGCATGTCATACATTTTGGAATTCAAGGCATACGGGAGCAAATGTTCAAGTATTGCCTCTCCTGACGGCTCAAGGATGTAATCATTAAAATCCCTGTTGATTTTCGATTCACCGTCTGCTACATTCCCTGATAATAATTGTCCGGCAGTCAATGGGAGGAAGACTTCACTTACGGCTTTATGTTGTCCTGCTGAAATAAATTGAGTATAAACTACTGATATCTCATCAAACGCACACTCATTGAATTTTGACATCATATATCTGGAAACAGCCGCTGTATCATTAAATGAAACAGCTTCAGCCATATTATTGAATGACAAGTCGGTCTTTAATCCAGCCTTTTGAACAGCTTTGGTAACTTTCTCACCTATAGGAAATATAACAAGATTGTTTACGCCTTCTGAGCGGTATTTTTCAACAGTTTTTTTAAGAATATCAATGATTTCGTTGTTAAAATTCCCGCACAAAGAACCGTTTGATGAAAATGCAATCAGCGCGACATTATTTTTCGACTCATGAGGAATTGTATATATAGATGCTGAGTGCAGCTTGACATCATCACAGAGACTTTTCAGAATTCCGAACAGTGAGTTTTTATACATTGAGAGATTACGAGTGACATTCTCTACTTTATGCAACTTGGCAGAGGCAACCATTTTCATGGCTGAAGTAATCTTCAGTGTATTTTCAACTGAAACAATCCTTGATTTTATCTCTTTAAGTGATGCCATTTTACTTAGACTTCAATGATTCAACTGCTTCTTTTGCAGCTTTTTCAATTTCTCCTGTGATATGCTCATCAAAGCTGCCCTTTTTAATATCTTCAAAAACACTGGATGCGGAAAGTGTCCTTATCAAAGTCTTTTCAAAATCATTGACCTGTTCTGCTTCAATATCTTTCATTAGATTGTGAGTACCACAATATAAAACCGCAATCTGCTGTTCTACAGGCATTGGCGAATATTGAGGCTGTATCAGCAACTTAGTGTTTTTCCTTCCTTTATCAAGTGTCATCATAGAGACCTGATCCATATCGCTGCTGTACTTTGAAAATGCCTCAAGTTCACGATATTGAGCTTGATCTATCTTAAGAGTACCTGCAACTTTCTTCATTGCCTTTACCTGAGCATTACCTCCAACACGAGAAACTGATATACCTACATCAATCGCAGGTCTGTTACCCTGATTGAACAGGTTTGTATCAAGGTAAATCTGTCCGTCGGTAATGGAGATTACATTAGTAGGAATATATGCGGAAACGTCCCCTGCCTGTGTCTCAATAATTGGAAGCGCTGTTAGCGAACCACCACATTTTACTTTTCCCATAAGAGAATCGGGAAGGTCATTCATATTTTCCGCAATCTCCTGTTGATCAATGATTTTCGCAGCTCTTTCAAGCAATCTCGAGTGAAGATAAAAAATATCACCGGGATATGCCTCTCTACCTGACGGCCTCCTTAATATAAGAGAAACTTCTCTGTATGCGACAGCCTGTTTTGAAAGGTCATCATAGACAACGAGAGCATGTCTGCCAGTATCTCTGAAATATTCTCCCACGGCAGCTCCGGCAAATGGGGCAAAATATTGAAGAGCAGCAGGATCAGAGGCCGTAGCGGCAATTACTATTGTATATTCCATCGCATTATACTTGCGGAGTGTATTTACAATTGTTGCAACTGTTGATGCCTTTTGGCCAATTGCCACATAGATACAATAGACGGGATCACCCTGCTCAAAATTATTACGCTGATTTATAATAGTATCAATCGCTATGGCTGTTTTTCCTGTCTGACGGTCACCGATAATCAGTTCTCTCTGTCCTCTTCCGATAGGAATCATAGCATCAACTGCCTTTAATCCGGTCTGAAGAGGTTGATTTACGGGCTGACGGAATATTACCCCGGGAGCTTTTCTCTCAAGAGGCATTATTACAGAGGCATCAGTAATATCGCCTTTACCATCCAACGGGACACCGAGAGGATTAATGACTCTGCCAAGCATCGATTCGCTGACCTCAATTGAAGCTGTTCTGCCTGTTCTTTTCGCAATATCCCCTTCTTTGATTTTGTCAGTAGGGCCCAAAAGTACGGCTCCGACATTATCCTCCTCAAGATTCATCACTACCGCCATTATGCCGTTCTCAAACTGCAACAGCTCATTTGCTTCTGCATTGTGAAGCCCGTAGATACGAACTACCCCGTCACTTACCTGAAGGACTGTACCCACTTCTTCATATTTGGAAGTAAGATCAATACCTTTTAATTCCTGAATCAGCACATCGGATATTTCAGAAGGTCTTATATTATCACTGTTATTCATTTTTTTCTATAACGATTCTTTTGGGTTTAGTATCAAATGCCTTGATGATGCGTTTTAACTGACTTTGAACACTTGCATCAAGCCTCATGTCATCAATGCGGTAGATAAAACCGCCAATGATTTCCGGATTTATGATCGAAGATATGTTGACTCTGCATCCGGTTCTTCCTTCCTCCTGTGTACAGATTCTCTCAATAAGAGCATTGTCTGGTTTGGAGGGTGTAATAAGTTCAGCGTCTTTAATATGATTATGAACTTTGTAAAGATCAATGAAAGAGTTAAGAATAAATGGAAGGTATGTCTGACGATTTCGACGCACTATCAATTTGATGAATTCACTGAAGCTTCCGGACATATTGTCACGGACGTCAACAAGATTGAAGATCAGATTCTCCTTTTCTTTAACTGATAGAACGGGAGCATCAAGAGCATCTCGTACCTCAGGGACAAGCCTCAGCGCTGAATTAACCTCAATTGCATCAAGATAAGCTTGTTGCGAATCTCCATTTTCAATAGAAAAATCGAGAAGCGCTTTTGCATATCTTTTTGAAATCAGTCCTATATACATTTATTATTCTTTTTTATTATCCATGTTCATTTCGTCAATCAGTCTCTCTGCCAATCCGTTTTGAGCATCAGGATTTTCAAGGTCACCCCTGAGAATCTTTTCAGCAATTTTCACGGAAAGAAGAGCAACTTGACGACGGGCATCTTTTAGTATTTCGTCTCTTTCGACAGCTGCCTGTCCTTTAGCTTCAGAGATTATCTTGTCTGATTCAACTCTTGCTCTTTCACGGGCATCATTAATGATTTTTTCTTTTGCATCAGACGCTTCTTTTAGTATTGTAACACGCTCTTTTTGAGCATTATTAACAATAACATCGCCCTCACTTTTGAGATTGACCAGTGATTT
>CAZPLM010000111.1:0-250 GCA_964587275.1 uncultured Muribaculaceae bacterium
GGCACGGAAAATTTTAGGACCTGACAAGATAATAGGCCTTTCTATAGAAAGCATTGAGGAAGCTAAAAAGGCAAATGATATTGATGTCGATTACATTGCTGTTTCCCCCGTTTATCTTACAAGTACAAAAACAGATACCTCAAAAGCTCTCGGACTTGAAGGCGTAAGAGAGATTTCCAGGATCTCAGGGCACCCTGTATGCGGTATTGGCGGAATGAACAGGGAGACATCCGGAGCAGTCATAAGAGCC
>CAZPLM010000111.1:271-2281 GCA_964587275.1 uncultured Muribaculaceae bacterium
GGCGCCGATGGAGTTGCTGTCATATCCGCAATCGTATCAGCCGATGATCCGAAAAAAGCAACAGAAGAAATATGCAAAGAGATAGAATTAAGCATCAAATAATATGAATTGGAGTGACCAGGCATGGCAGGCTTCTCTGCCAATCTACGAAGGAATCATCAAACATCCATTTCTTATGGAACTTATGGATGGGACTCTTGCAATAGACAAATTCAGACATTATATCCAGCAGGATGTACTTTATCTGAGAAAGTATGAAAAAGCGCTGAGCATCCTCTCTGAAAAGCTGCAACGCCCTGAAGACAGGGAACTTTTTAAACGATATGCGGATGACAGCGTCAAATGCGAAGAAGGGCTTCATGAAACATTTATCAGGCAGTTTGAAATCCCAAAACAGGAAATCATGTCAACTGCCTGTAAGAAATATACCTCATTTCTGCTTGATTCAGTTGAAAATAAACCTCTCGAGACAGGGCTTGCAGCAGTACTTCCCTGCTTCAGAGTGTATAACGAAGTCGGTATGTATCTGGTAAAACACCAGTCTAAGGGTAATAATCCTTATGACAGCTGGATCAACGCCTACTCCGGAGATGAATTCACCAAAGATGTAATACTCTACAATGAAGTATGCAACCCGATGGCTGAAAAGCTTCCCGAGAAGAATATTGATGATATGACAAGAGCATATATTATGGCCACTGAACTGGAATATGAGTTCTGGGATACGGCATACAAGCTAAAAATGTAAAAATGGACCTCAGGGAAATCGGAGAATTCGGATTTATAGACCATCTTAAGCCATTATTTAAAGATCTGAATGATAGCAAAGTATATGGCATAGGCGATGACTGTGCAATTATTCCCGCCAACGATGAGGAGGATTGGCTGATCACCACCGACCTTCTGACGGACGGAATACACTTCCTGATCAACGACATAACACCTTACCAGTTGGGATACAAATCGATGGCAGTCAACCTCAGCGATATGGCGGCTATGGGCGGAACTCCATTCTGCTCTTTTCTTTCAATTGCTATACCAACAGGAACATCGGTCGAATACCTTGACGAATTTATGAGAGGCTATCACGACATAAGCAAGAAATACAATACCGCATTGCTCGGCGGCGACACCACAAAATCAGCTGAGCACCTTACCATCAACGTGGTTGTTGTCGGGAAATGCAGGAAAGGCGCAGCAAAGACCCGATCTGCCGCAAAAGAAGGAGACCTGATCTGCACTACAGGATTCCTTGGGGACTCCGCAGCCGGTCTTCAACTCATTCTTGACAATATAAAATGCACTGAAGCATATTATAATGACCACAGTTATCTGCTCGACCGCCATCATATTCCCGAGCCAAGAGTAAATGAAGGACTTTTCCTTTCAACATTTAATAAAGTAAATGCAATGATGGATATTTCAGACGGCATTGCCTCGGATCTTCGTCACATTCTGGAACAGACAGGCGGCATTGATGCCATTGTGCATTTGGATAATCTGCCTCTCTCTCCAGCTCTCCGAAATGAAGGAAAGATGCACGAATGGAATATCCTGCAAATGGCAACTTGCGGTGGGGAGGATTACGAACTGCTATTTACCATTGACAGAGATGAATTTGAAACAATAAATGCCGAATATGAGAAGAGGTTCGGCTCACCCCTGCACTGCATCGGAGAAATCACGCCAGGTGCCGGAAGCGGTCCGGGATGCATCCACTGGATGGAAAATGGAAAAGAGGTACATTTCATAAAGGATGGATTTAATCATTTTGCAAAATAATTTTAAAATGAAACAGTATAAAAGAGTTTTGACCATAGCAGGAAGCGATTCAGGCGGAGGAGCCGGAATTCAGGCAGATATCAAGACAATCTCCGCCTGTGGATGTTATGCAATGTCTGCAATTACAGCAATCACAGTACAGAATACAGTCGGAGTAAGGGCGGTATTTCCCGTTCCGACCGATATTGTTACAGGCCAAATAGATGCAGTAGTGGAAGATCTTGGAGT
>CAZPLM010000111.1:2291-7141 GCA_964587275.1 uncultured Muribaculaceae bacterium
AAAAATTGGAATGCTGCACTCTTCCGAAATAATATTGGCAATAAAAGAGACATTGCTGCGTCATAAAATCACAGATATAGTGCTGGATCCGGTAATGGTTGCTACTTCAGGCGATCACCTGCTTCAAGATGACGCAATTTCAACTCTTAAAAATGAACTTATCCCGATTGCGCGTGTTATTACACCAAATATTCCTGAGGCTGAGATACTTCTGGGCAAGAAGATCACTTCGCAGGGGCAGTTGCCGGAGTTTGCGCGCGAACTCTCCGGCGGGAAAGTTTCAGTTCTGTTGAAAGCAGGACATCTCTCTGATAAGGAGCTGATTGACGTATTTTACAATGCTGAAACAGACGAATGCCTCGAACTAAAATCTTCCCGTGTTTACACTCAAAACACGCACGGCACAGGTTGTACCTTATCTTCTGCATTTGCATCATTCCTTGCACTTGGATTCTCACTGGACGATGCCGCACGCAAAGCCAAAGATTATATCACAAATGCCATCGATGCCGGCAAAGAATACGAAATAGGGCACGGACATGGGCCTGTTTGCCATTTTTACAAATGGTTCTAAAGATTGCCTACCTGCTGTTTTTTGTTGAGACTGTTGCTTAAAAAGGATGATATTGTGTACAGGAAGAGAAATGCCGCCAGTATGAAAATCAGCATTTTGTAGGAAGAAAGAGCCTCTGTGCCAATTATCAGGCCTTTCAACAAAGGTTGGAAAATACCTGAAACAGTCTCCGCTGTGATGATTTTGAAATAGTCTAAGAGGACAAAGATCAGACCGATGGCAGTAACGGCAATGAAAGAATACATAACATTCTTGATAACAGTGAGTCTTTTCTCTCTCTTATCTATTTTCAGCATGACTTTTTCGCAAAAATCGGCTGACAGTTTGTATTTATTATTCTCTTCCATTCTTATTTCTCCATTACAAATTTAGTAATATATCCTCTTATCCTAAAAAGTCTTGTCTTAACATTTGTCGTACTCTGCTCTGTGATCTCCGCTATTTCAGCAATTTTCAAATCCCTGTAATAGAAAGCATCGATTAAAAAACGGTCTTTTTGCGATATTGTTTTCAGGGCAGACTCTAATTTTGTATAATTTTCTTCAAGTGTCCATTTCTTCTCTTTTTCCTCTTCAAAATCGCTGTCAATCACCGGAAATTTCTCTATTTCATCTTTACAGACCAGCCTCCTCTTTTTTCTTAGTCTGGAAATCGCTGTATTGTAGGATATTCTGTATATCCATGTTGAAAGTGACGAGTCGCTCTTGAATTTCTGTAGGGAGAAATATACCTTCACAAATACGTCCTGCGCCAATTCTTCAGCATCCTCCCTATTGTCGACCATACTGATGATCAGCGCGAAGACTTTTGGGGAATATGCCTCTACAATGACACGGAAAGCATCTTTATCTCCTTGCAATACATTTTCTATTAACGCTCGCTCGTTTTCCATATAACTATTAGACGCAAATAGCGATTTAAGTTACACATTTTTTTTATGTAACCTTTTTATAAATTTGCGTCAAAAGGACAAAACAAAAAACAAATAGTTATGGAAAATGTATTTACAGTAGCAGTGATTTTTATCTGCAGTGTCAAAATGATAGAATTGTTCGTACATAGAAAAGAACGCATCGAATTAGTTCGTAAACTTGACTCGCTGGATCTCAGCAAAGAGAACAACCTTGATCTTGGGAAAATTTTCGGAGGAGATTCAAGCAGATTCTGGCCAATACGAGTAGGAAGCCTTATTATCGGACTTGGAATAGGCCTTCTGGTCGGCTACCTTATCAACTATGGAGTAGGCAATTTTATCCCTGACAATGTCTATTATGACGATGCCGTAGGTGTTGTATATGGGGCAAGCGTTCTGCTTTTCGGAGGCCTTGGCCTTCTGCTCTCATACTTTCTTGAAAAAAAGTCAAGAGCTAAAAAACAATAATCATACACTGAAATAAACAGACCACGGAAGTTCATTCTGATAACTTCCGTAGTTCGTCATATTACACCTGGCACACCAGCTTAGCAGTCCGGTATTCTCTTATACCTTCTGTTTAGGCGGCAACGCCTGAACATTTCTGGTCAAAAAAGTCTGGATCAGATAAATTACTGCTATTATCGTAGCCATCATATATGGGGCATTCATACTTCCTCCAAAAACAGCATTCCCGAGAGATGAAATATAGATTGGAGAGAGAAACTGTCCGAGGTAAAGGCTGGCTGAAATCAGCGGCATAACTGTTGTGGCAGCCTGCTGACCCCCTTTAATTGAGGCTATAGTGTTCAAATAAGGTATTCCGGCCCCATTTGCAATTCCTATAAAAAATGATCCTGCAAGCAATGACCACAGATCGCTTGAAAATGAAAACAGAGCATAGGCAATAATAAAAAATATCGGAGCGAAATATTTCAAAGCTTTCCTGCAGCTATTAATGAGCCGGCTGAAAAATAGTCCCACGAAAAATGCTACAACATCGAGAGAGACCATTATTATTGTAACTGCATTGCCTGAAAGATCAGTCATCGCCCCGGCCGTTATCGCAAAATTACTTGGATATACAAAAAATAGGCTCATACACAGGAACATACCCGTAATAGACGGATGAAAACGTTTAAGTCGCGCTCCAAGACTTGGGACATCTTCATCACTTTTAGAGATAATCCTTTCATTTGGAAGAAATACAATGACCAGAGCTACGGCAATCAATCCCAACAGATAGACCAGAAATGAGTAATTCCATGAAAATGTAGCCAATACACCTGCAAGCAATGTTGCGACAACACCGCCCATTTGATTCATCGCGGCTGCAAGCCCCATAAGTGAACCCTGTCTCTCTGGCGGAAAATAAAATGCAAGCAATCCGGTTGACAACGGCATTATCATACCCACACTCACACCGAGCAGTGCCCTGAAGATCAGAATCAATACAATATTATCAAGAAGGAATGGCAAACTACCGCAAATCACATACAGGATCAGCCCTATCAATGCCAGTGTCCTTGATTTGAACATACCGCAAAGTCTGCTGAATATCAAATTTGTGAAAATTATAAATAGTGCCGGAAGGCTGATCATGAATTGAATCTGCCATACCGGCGCAGCATGGAAATGCTCTTTAATGATTCCAAGTGCCGGCGCAATCGCCGCTCCCGCCATAACCGTAAGTAACGACATGGACAGAATCGCCCATGTCAGGGACTTTCTAACTTTTTTCATTGCAATTAACTTGTTTTTATTTTTTAACTATAAAACCTTCAGTCGCTTACAATCAAAAAAGGATCTTCAGTCGCCTACAATTCCGGTCGCAAAAGTACGCATTATTTTTCCAAATCCTTAAATAATCTTCGTCCGTCCACACCGGATGCCCTTTGCGACAAACCAGTCACGGCACAAAATGAAAGTAAACTATTTGTTCTATTGTATTAACTTAGCATCCGGAAGAATCTTAACAAGACTAAATAATTTATATTATGATATTTTACTTTACCGGTACAGGAAATTCAAGATGGATTGCAGAAATGCTGGGCAGGAAACTCAATGAGAATCTTGTGTCAATCAATGATTTAATTAAAGGCGGAAATGGACCTTATGAATTCGCGGTCAATCCTGAAGAACGAATATTACTTGTCTTCCCTGTTTATACATGGGGAGTACCATACCCAGTACTTCTGTTTATTGACAGACTGCATTTAAAAAATGCCGAGGGAAAGAAAATCTATGCAGTAGCAACTTGCGGTGACACTGCAGGGCTGGCTGACAGGATTCTGAAAGAAAAATTGGAGAAGAATAATCTTCAACTGGCCTCATTCCACACAGTATCAATGCCTAACTGTTATATATTAATACCGGGGTTTGATGTGGACAGTAAAGAAGTCGCCCGCGGAAAGGTTGACAGGGCGGAAGCAAGAATCGATCTTATCGTAAATGCTGTCAGGGAAGAAAGACAGGATTACTCGCTCTACAGCAAAGGTACTCTTTCATGGTTTAAATCGCGCGTAATATACCCTGCATTTATTCATAATACTTTTAAAAGCAAGTTTTATGCAACAGATGCCTGCAACCATTGCGGGTTGTGCGAAAAACTCTGCCCAATGAACAACATCATATTGAAAGACGGGATTCCGCAATGGAGGGATAAATGTGTACAGTGTGTTGCCTGCATACACCACTGCCCGAAGCGAGCCATAGAATACGGCAAAAGTACTCAGGGAAAAGGACGGTATTACTTTAAGGAACAGGATTATTAGTTTTTGTAAAAAAATCTATATGAAATATTCGTCTCGCATTTGCATAGGATGTTTCATTATCTGCGCAATCTTCTGTGGTTGTTCCCACCGAGATTACGAAGAGCGACAAAGCCCTGTCCTGCCCTACTCCACTTCAATTTTCGTGGGGACAGACAGGCACGAGACAGGTAGCGGCAACAACCTTACAGCATTGCTCCAGGCAGTTTCAGACAATCCTCATTCAAGATTTCCGAGACTGATACTACTGGGAGGTGATTATGTTGGACAAGGGCCTGATGTTGGCGAAGATGGACAACCGGTCTTTAATGTAACTGAAGTGAATGACGATATTATCAAAACATTCCGGCGCATTCCAAGATATGACCTGCTTTTGACTTACGGGTCCCACGACAAAGGTGCAGTAAATGGATATTCTGCATTTTTCAGCGGGCCGCGTGCCTGTGACGGGTATTACATTTACGGCATCAGCTTCGCACAGATGAAATATTCAACAGACTCGGAAATTTTGTCGGTCGACCCTGTATATGACGGACTTGATATGGGAGATCATTATGGTTTTTCAGCAGAAAAGGCTGCAAAGAATTTTTAT
>CAZPLM010000112.1:0-221 GCA_964587275.1 uncultured Muribaculaceae bacterium
CACACAGTTGGGATTCAGAGATGTGAGAGTTTCAAAAACAGATACTACCGTCGAAAACATCTCAAGCAACACATCCGTCGTGACAAACAACACAAAAACCACAATCCCGTTTGTCAAGAACAATGAATTTGACTATAAATGGCTCGCTCCTTTCAACGGGACTCTCGGTGAAGTGTTAAAATGGATCATATACATTTTAATCATAATTTTCATAATCACCG
>CAZPLM010000112.1:231-7113 GCA_964587275.1 uncultured Muribaculaceae bacterium
TTCCAACGGTACAAATCTTACTGACGGGATGGATGGACTTGCAACCGGGGTTTCGGCCATAGTGGGAGCCACTCTCGGTATTCTCGCCTACCTTTCCGGACACGTCGGATATGCAGATTACCTCAATATAATGTATCTGCCAAACAGCGGAGAGGTAACTGTCTATATGTGTGCATTCATTGGAGCACTGCTGGGCTTCCTGTGGTTTAATGCCTATCCTGCTCAGGTATTTATGGGCGATACCGGAAGTCTTGCGTTAGGCGGGATAATAGGGGTCAGCGCTATTCTTATAAGGAAAGAGCTGCTGCTTCCTATCCTGTGCGGCATTTTTCTCGTTGAGAGCCTCTCTGTTATAATTCAAAGAGTATATTTTAAATACACGAAGAAAAAATACGGTGAAGGCAGAAGGGTCTTCAAGATGAGCCCTCTTCACCACCACTTCCAGAAAGAAGGGATCCCCGCTTTAATCAAGAAACCTTACAAAGCGCTTCCTGAAGCAAAAATAGTCACCAGATTCTGGATTGTATCTATCATACTTGCAGTTTTGACAATAGTAACATTAAAAATAAGATAAACCATGGAAAGAATTGTCGTATTGGGCGGTGGAGAAAGCGGAGCAGGTGCTGCCGTACTTGCCAAAGTAAAGGGATTTGACGTATTCCTTTCAGATAACGGCGCTATCAAAGAAGAGTCAAAAAAGCTCTTGCTTCAATATGATATCCCTTTTGAGGAGGGAGGCCACACCTGTGATAAAATCACAAATGCAAAAGAGGTAATAAAAAGTCCCGGGATTCCGGAGACTGCTCCCCTTATAAAAGAGCTGAGAAAGAGAGAAATACCTGTTATTTCTGAGATAGAATTTGCCGGGAGGTATGACAATTCAAAGAAAATATGCGTAACAGGAAGCAACGGTAAGACAACCACAACGTCAATGATTTACTTCCTTCTAAAAAATGCGGGGTTAAATGTTGGTCTTGCAGGTAATATCGGAAAAAGCTATGCCTTTCAGGTAGCAACCGAAAATTATGATATTTACGTACTTGAATTGAGCAGCTTCCAACTTGACGGAATGTATGATTTCAAAGCAGATATCGCAGTTCTTCTCAACATCACGCCTGACCATCTTGATCGATATGGCTATGAAATGCAAAATTATATCAATGCCAAATTCAGAATTACCAGGAATATGTCAAAAGAAGATTGCTTTATCTTCTGTTCCGATGACGAGATTACAATAAATCACCTCAACAAAATAATCCTGCAGGCAAGAAAACTTCCATTCAGCCAGGAGAAAAAACTTGAAGAGGGAGCATACCTGGAGAACGACAAGATGCATGTCATCTATGGTGAAAGCGAATACGAAATGTTCGTCAACGAACTTTCACTTCAGGGCAAGCATAACATATATAATTCGATGGCTGCTGCAATTACAGGTAAGATAATGAACATTACCAACGAAAAGATACGCAAGGCGCTGATGACGTTTGAGGGAGTCGAACACAGGATGGAGAAGGTCATCAAAGTCAGAGGAGTGCTATATATCAATGATTCTAAAGCAACCAACGTTAACTCTACATGGTACGCTCTGGAAAGTGTCAATACACCGATTGTTCTGATTCTCGGGGGTACTGATAAGGGCAACGACTATAGCGCAATTACCGGTCTCGTAAAAGAAAAGGTACGCGCCATTGTCTGTCTCGGAGTTGACAATAAGAAGATACACGACTCTTTCAAGGAGGTCGTTCCTGTCATAGTAGATACACTCTCCGCAAAGGAGGCTGTTCAAAAGGCATCTCAACTTGCTGTTATTGGAGACACAGTTCTGCTCTCACCCTGCTGTGCAAGTTTTGATCTGTTCAACAATTACGAGGACAGGGGCAGACAATTCAAAGAAGCAGTAAGAAACTTATAAATAAACAGAAGAAGTGAAAATCAGGCTCAGAGGTGATAAGTATATTTGGATAATCGTCCTTTTGCTGGCGATGGCCTCAATATTGGCCGTCTATTCGTCCAGCTCATTCCTGGTACGTAAAATGTCTGACGGCCTGAGCAAGACAACCATCCTGTTTGAACAGTTGAAATCAGTTCTGATGGGTTTTATCGCCCTATTTATCTGTTATTTAATTAAATTAAAGTACTACCGCGGGTTCGCCTATATCATTTTTGGGGTCTCTGTTTTTGCCCTTCTTTTACTTTTCGTACCTCATTTTCAGGCTGTTCAAAACGGAGCAGTAAGGGGATTGAAGATAGGAGGCCAGACATTCCAGGTATTTGAAGTTGTTAAGGTAGGACTTGTCATATTCCTTGCGAAAAACCTTGAAAAATATGACGGCAAACTGAACACATTCAGGGACTATTTCTTCAAACTGCTGATATGGGTACTGCTCGTATGCTGTATCATAATGATAAACAGCTTCTCCTCCGCCCTGCTGCTCGGTGTGATGAGTCTATTGCTGATGTATTTTATGGGTGTCAGGGCAAGATATCTTCTGCTTACGGTTGGGATTGTATTTGCAGCGGGAATATTGCTTTTCGGTACATATAAACTGACAGGCCTGCTCCCTGAAAACATACGCGAATCAAAGGCTCTTGCAATATTCAACCGCTTCGGTACTGTAGAAAACAGAGTAAAAATCTATTTTACCAAAGAAGATGATTTGACTGCGGAGAATGAAAAACCTCTGACAGAAGAGCAGCTGGAAGAACTTGACAGAAACAACAGACAGTCTGAAAACGCCAAAATAGCAATATATCAGGGCGGAATCATAGGGAAAGGACCGGGAAAAGGGACTCAGAGATATTCTCTGTCAATGGCCTTTTCTGATTTCATCTATGCATCGATAATAGAAGAATATGGCTTGATTGGAGGAATCTTTATCATATTTCTCTACCTGGCCTTTCTGTTCAGATGTATAACAATTGTATCCCGATGCAATGCGGTCTTTTCATCCGCACTCGTACTTGGTCTCTCATTTCTGATAACCATACAAGCATTCCTGCATATTATGGTAAATGTGGGTCTGCTACCGATAACCGGACACACTTTGCCCCTTATCAGTCATGGCGGTACGGCATACCTTGTCCTTAGCGGAGCATTCGGGATAATTCTCTCTGTAAGTAGAACTTTGGATAAACAGGAGGATCAAAAAAAGGAGCAGGAAACATTACATCAGGAAGAACTTGATATCAATAATAAGATAGAAACAGTGGAGGAAAACAAATATGAAACCGAAAATAATTATTAGTGGAGGGGGCACCGGAGGTCATATATTTCCGGCAGTCTCAATTGCTGATTCTCTCAGAGAAATCATCCAGGAGTGTGAAATACTGTTTGTAGGAGCGGAGGGCAAAATGGAAATGGAGCGTGTCCCTGCCGCAGGATATAAGATTATAGGCCTTCCCGTTGCCGGTCTTCAAAGGAGATTTTCACTCAATAATCTTTCTCTGCCATTTAAAGTCATGAAAAGCGTAAGGCTTGCAGGAAAAATCATTGATGATTTCAAGCCTGATGTAGTCGTGGGAGTCGGAGGTTACGCAAGTGCACCTCTTCTATGGAGCGCCACCTCAAAAAAAATACCTTGCCTGATTCAGGAACAGAATTCCTATGCCGGCCTGACTAATAAAATGCTTGGAAAAAGAGTTGACAAAATTTGTGTCGCTTATGATAATATGGAGAAGTTCTTCCCGAAAGAAAAAATCATTTTCACGGGCAATCCGATAAGAAAAAATATATCTGTCCCTACCGGTGAGCAAAAAGTCGAAGGATATAAGTATTACGGGTTGGATCCTGCAAAAAAGAGTGTATTCGTTGTAGGAGGTAGTCTCGGCTCAAGAACATTAAACAATACAATGAAGAAATGGGTAGTGGAAAAAAGCGCAAACGCTGACTATCAGGTACTTTGGCAAAGTGGAAAATATTATAAGGACGAAATTGACGCGTTTATGGAGAGTGAAAAGGCCACCAATGTTCAAAACAGGTCATTTATTCAAAGAATGGACCTTGCTTATGCAGTTGCAGACATCATTATTTCCAGAGCCGGAGCAGGGACAATATCCGAACTTTGCGTCTGCGGTAAAGCCACGATATTCGTCCCGTCGCCTAATGTTGCAGAAGACCATCAGACACATAATGCCATGGCTTTGGTGAACAAAAATGCCGCATTGATGGTAAAAGACAGTGAAGCTGCTGATAAACTGATGAATACGGCAGAAATACTACTAAAAGATGAAGCGAAAATAAAAGATCTGGAATGCAATATCTTAAAATTGTCAAAAAAAGATGCCGGAGAAAAAATAGCTAAAGAAGTCTTATCTTTGGCGAAAATTGAGGAATAGTGCTATGTCAAAATACAATAATTACTATTTTTTAGGGATAGGCGGAATTGGAATGAGTGCCATTGCCTGCTATTACAAAGAGATGGGTTATAATGTCTGCGGATATGACAGAACACCTTCAAAAATCACGGCCGGACTCGAGAATATGGGTATTCCTGTCCATTACACGGATGATATAAGTTTTATCCCGACAGACAAAGAACATACCTTTGTTATATATACACCCGCAATTCCCAAGACACTTGGAGAATATAATTATATTATTGAAAACGGTTACAGTAACTGCAAGCGGTCAAGAGCATTAGGTGAGATAGCAAAAGGAAAGACCTGCCTGGCGATTTCCGGCACTCATGGTAAAACTACAACAAGCACACTTCTGGCTCACATTTTTACCTCTTCAGGGATCGGATGCACCGCATTTCTTGGAGGCATTTCAAAAAACTACCATTCAAATCTCCTGATAAGCAAAAATGATGTGATTGTCGCAGAAGCGGATGAATTTGACCGTTCCTTTCTGCAGCTGTTCCCTGATATTGCAGTAATCACAGCCACTGATGCAGACCATCTCGACATTTATTCGGACCGTGCTCACGTCATAGAGGCTTTCAGTGAATTCGCCTCTCAGATTTGCCCAAATGGAACATTGATAATAAAAAAAGGTGTTCAGATGCCTATCGACAAAGTAAAGGCGCTGATTTCGCACTATTCATATAACAGCCAGTGTGATTACTATGCTTCAGACATAGTCCCTCTTGAAGGAGGATATTTTGACTATACATTTAATTATCCCGGAGGGAAGACAGAACACTGTCAAGTCGGGATTCCGGGCTGGGTCAATGTTGAAAATGCAATTGCGGCATCAGCCTGTGCTGTCAGATATGGTATAGAGCCCGAAAAGATAAAACAGGCGCTTAAATCATTCAAGGGAGTGGAAAGGCGGTTTGACATCCACATCAATACCCCCGAATTATCATATGTGGATGATTATGCACACCATCCAAACGAGATTTCAGCATCAATAAGTTCATTGAGGGAAATATTCCCGGGTAGAAGAATTTGCGGCATATTCCAGCCTCACCTTTATACCAGAACACGTGATTTTGCAGATGATTTTGCAAAATCTCTAAGCAAACTCGACTCGTTAATCATGCTTCCTATTTATCCTGCAAGGGAGTTGCCGATTCCCGGAGTTGACTCAAAACTGGTATTTGATAAGGTTAATTTGAACGACAAGGTATTATTGGAATCAAAGGAGGGATTGATGCCACTTCTGAAGCACAGAAACCTTGATTGCCTTGTTACATTCGGAGCAGGAGATATTGACAGATTTATCAAGCCGATAGAGGATTATTTGAAAACATGTTTAAAAGACTCCTTATAATCTTTTTATTAGCGATTGCAGTTGCTGCATTTGCCGGGTATTTCTACTACGCGAGCAAACTGGCCGAGGAGGGAGAAATGGAATCGCCATGCACAGATATCAAGGTAGTCATACTGGACAGCCTTCAGCATGACTTTGTAAACAAAGAAGAGGTAAGAATGCTTGTAAACGGGGAAAAAGGCAAGAATATCAAGGATATAGACACATACGAACTTGAGAAGGAACTTGTTAACAAGAGTGCAATCGCAAGTGCCAATTTATATGTAATGTCACCCTCCACTCTGACGGTTGTCATCACACAGCGGCAACCTGTAATGCGGCTTCAACTCGCATCAGGATCATGTTATGTGGATAAGACCGGATATATTCTTCCACTATTGAAAAACCATGTTCTTGACATTCCGATAGTGACAGGAAATATCCCGTTTAATCTGGATAATAATTACAGAGGATATCTTGCAGAAGGAGAAAAATGGATAGAATCAATGCTTGGATTTACGACTCTGATTCAGAAAAGCGATTTATGGCAAAAAGAAATTGAGCAGATAAATATCGAAGAAAATGGAGATATTGCGTTATATACTAAAACCGGAGATCAGAAAATTCTGTTCGGCTCGACTGATAACGCAGAAGCAAAAATAAACAAAATGGGAGTTTACTTCAGCACCATTGTCCCGCAGGTCGGGCTTGATAAATACAAAGTGGTGAATCTGAAATATAACGGACAAATAATATGCAAATAGATATGAATGAATACATGACAGCAGTCGAATTATGTACGACAAAAGCGGTGGTTGCAGTTGGTGAAAAGAGTGCGGACGGCATAAAGATCATTTCATACTCTTCAGAACCTGTATCCAAAGGTATGTCCTGCGGTGAGGTTATAAACACGCAAAAGGTAATAGAAGCTCTCAAACCCGCTCTTCAAAGGAGCGAAGAAGAGCTCGGCATAGAGATTAAAGATATTACACTCTGTCTCTCAAGCCGTTTCCTGCGCAATGAAGAGTACAGAATAAAAGTACAGCGACCTTATCCTGAAGAATACATCTCAAAAAACGAGATTGAAAGTATGATTTCAAAGGCCTTTACTGCAGCAACAGGCCCTGATGAACAGATATTTGAAGTTTTTCCTCAGTCATTCAATGTAGATGACAGGATAGGTGTAG
>CAZPLM010000113.1:0-2362 GCA_964587275.1 uncultured Muribaculaceae bacterium
GTTCGAGACCCTGAAGATCAGCCGGAGCCTTGTCTGAAGTCAGAATAAGCTGTTTGCCTGACTGGTGCAGATAGTTGAATATCTGGAAGAATGCATTCTGTGTCCCTTTCTTCTCCGCGAACTCATGAACGTCATCAACTATGAGGACATCGAGAGACTGATAGAAGCGGAGAAAATCGGTAAGTTTGTTATTAACTCCGACAGCATCCATGAATTGAGTCTGGAATCTGTTGGAACTTACATACAGAACTATCTTTTCCGGAAATCTTTCTTTTATTTCTATTCCAATTGCCTGAGCCAGATGGGTCTTGCCCAATCCCGGCCCCGCATAAATAAACAACGGATTGAATGGGGTATGTCCTGGATTGCCGGATATGTTCAAACCGGCAGAACGTCCGAGTCTGTTGCATTCTCCTTCTATGAAGTTGGCAAAAGAATAGATCGGATTGAGCTGAGGATCAATCTTCAACTTTTTGATCCCCGGTATGAGGTATGGATTGCCTGAATACTGTCTTGCTTTACCTATTCCAGCAATTTCACGGTTTTCGTACTCGCCGCTCTTTTGTTGTGAAACAGATATGACATTCTGGCCAACAATCCTGACATTATATATAAGTTTTGCATTTGGACCTACCTCTCTGCGCAAAACTTTGCTCAAGAGATCTATAAAATGCTCTTCTATGTATTCTCTGAAAAAATCGGAAGGAACTTCTATGGTAAGGACAGACCCTGCGAGACTTATTGACTTGATGGGTTCAAACCACGTACTGTAACTGGAAACAGGTATATTATCCCTGATAACAGACAAGCAATTATTCCAGACTTCACTGTGATTTCCGTCAATCATATTTAAGTTTCTTTCCTCTTAGATTCATTACAAAATTGATGAAAAAAAACTAATAAAAAAATTAATTATCTATTGTTTTTTTGGGAAATCCTACAAGTACTTAATTTTCAATCCAATTATTTTCAAAAAACAATAATCAACTAATTAGCAGTTATTTACAGCATCAGTAAAATCATATCTTATTGAATTGCCAACCTTTACAAAATCAAAAAAAATTAAAAACGGACCGTGATTTGTAAAAAAAATAATTTTGACAATAATTGTCAATTAATAATCGTATTATTCTTTATCTTTATTACAAATGCTCCCTGGAACTTTTTCTTTATTTCAGGCAGATTTTTCACAGCCTGCTCTTCTGTCTTGAATTGTCCGATACTATATTTATATAAAGAACCAACTTTAATGGTATTTATATTATCGTATCCCTTGAATTCACGGGATCCTGGTTTCAATTTCCTTGAAAGCGCAAAGACCTGAACAGAATAAAAAAGCTCATCATCATGGACTTCAGGTGAATTTATCTCCTGAGCCGGAATTTCGGCCTGTTTCACATGTAGAGTATCACCCTCTTCATTTCCGGCTTCATACTGTTTTTTGAACTCTTGAAATGCAGAAAAAAGCTGTGATGCGATCAAATTTCTCTTTTGGTCGCTTGCCAGAATATTTCTGTCGTTCTGATTTGAAATAAACCCTACCTCAACAAGTATTGCAGGCATAGTGGTTTTCCACAGCACAAGCAGTCCGCCCTGTTTAATGCCTCTGTCTCTGTTAATAGGGCTTTTTTTTAAATTTTCCTGACACAAAGCCGCCATTTCAAGACTCTGTTCGAGATTTGCATTCTGCATCAGATTAAAAAAGATAAAAGACTCGGGGTCATTAGGATTATAGCCCTGGTATTTGGTAGTATAATCATCTTCAAGCAATATAACAGAGTTTTCTATCTTACAAACTTCAAGGTTGGATCCGCTTTTGTGCATTCCCATAATAAATGTCTCGCAACCTGAAGGAGCACTCTTTCCTTTAGGTACCGAATTGCAGTGTATAGAGATAAAAAGATCAGCGTGATTTTTATTTGCGATATCCGAACGGGTATCAAGCGGGACATAAATATCTTTTGAACGAGTATAGATCACTTTTACATCAGGACAGGATTTTTTTATCAGATTACCAAGCTTGGTGGCGATTGAGAGCGTAACATCTTTTTCCAGCAATTTTCTGTCAAGAGAGATCGCTCCCGGATCATTACCCCCGTGTCCTGCATCTATAACAACAGTTTTCAGCACGACACCGGCTGAAGTCTGAGCTCTTACCGAGAACTTTAAAGAGAACAGCAGGAGGAAAATGATAAAAAACAGAATTCTATTTCTGGCAAGTGGCATATTTGTTGATATTCTAGCATGGGTATATATTCTTATTATGGGAATGTTTATTTTCTATCTTATCAAGTATTTATTTAAAAGAAGATAAAAGTGCAAACAAATGTACTTTTTTTATGTTATAATTATGGTAGGTGAT
>CAZPLM010000113.1:2372-7111 GCA_964587275.1 uncultured Muribaculaceae bacterium
TCCCTTTGCAAAGATAGATAATTTGAAACTCACAAGAATACTATCTACATTAATATTTATATTCTCTACTGCTTTTTTCATTCCATTGAATGCACAGTTCGTGGAAAAAGCCGCAGAGGATACTTCTGTGGTCAACAAGCTTCTGACTCCTATTGACAGTACTTTATTTTATGCAGCAGATACTCTTGCAGTTAAAGACACTTCTGTATTGAATGCCGTAAAGTCCACTCTTGAAAGGCCGGCCTTCTCATCAGCGGTCGATTCTGTCATTGAGGATATGACTGACGGACGCAGTGTCATTTACTATTACGGCAACGTTGCAGTCACTTATGGGAATATGTCACTGAAAGCTGATTATATGGTATATGACGTTGACAATAATATAGTGTTTGCCAGAGGTACAAAAGATTATAACGGTGAATGGGTCGGTCAACCTGTGATGGAAGAGAACGGCACCTCATACAGTATGGAGGAGATATATTATAATTTCGACACAAAGAAGGCAAAGATCAAAAATATGAGCACCACTCAGAATGACGGTATTCTTCATGGCAACAATCTTAAGATGATGCCTGATCAGTCCATCAATATTTCTGACGGATATTATACTTTGTGTGATGCGGAAGAGCCTCACTACAGACTGAAAATGACAGCGGCAAAGGTAATAACCAAGCCGAGTCAGAAAACTGTATTCGGCCCTGCCTATCTTGAAGTTGAGGGTGTTTCACTTCCACTCGGACTTCCTTTCGGATTTGTTCCGCAAATGCCTGACAGAGCAAGCGGCATATTGATTCCTACTTACGGAGAAGAAACTGCCAGAGGACTTTATTTGAGGGATTTGGGATATTACTTCGTTGTCGGCGACTATTTTGATATGTCCCTTACCGGAGATATATACACCTACGGTTCCTGGGCTGTTAAATTTACCACAAGGTATAAGAAAAAATACGGATTCAACGGCTCGATCAATATCAATTACTCTATCGACAAAACAGGCGAGAAAGGATCTGCCGACTACACTGTTTCCAAAAACTTCGGAGTAACATGGTCGCACACTCAGGACTCAAAGGCAAGACCCGGAACCACATTCAGTGCATCGGTCAACTTTTCAAGCCCTTCGAACAACAGATACAACTCAACAAGCATTACTCAGGCGGTTCAAAACCAAGCATCATCTTCCATCTCATACTCAAAGACCTGGACTGGGATGAATATATCGGTCAATGCTCTTCACAGCCAAAATTCAAGAGACAGCTCATATACTTTCACTCTTCCTAACATAACATTCAATGTCAACCGGTTTTACCCTTTGAAAAACAACAACAGAATCGGCAAAGAGCGTTTCTACGAAAAAGTTTCTCTCAGTTACAGCACTACTTTACAGAATAAGATCAGCTTCAAGGCAAGTGAATTTGGAGAACCGGGATTCTTTAACAAGCTTCAGAACGGAATGACGCACAACTTTTCCATAGGCCTTCCGTCATTCACATTGCTGAAATATTTTACATTCTCTCCAAGTGTGACTTATGGAATGAACTGGTTTTTCAGAGAGACCACAAAGACTTATGATGCAGAGGCCGATAAGGTCATTTCAGAGTTGTCAGATCAGTTCAGCACATTCGGAGTGACACAAAACTTCTCAGCAGGTATTTCCGCAAGTACCAGAATCTATGGTACATTCAATTTCAATCCGAGGGGCAAACTCCAGGCGATCAGACACATGATCACACCGAGTGTCTCTTTCTCCTTCAAGCCGGAAATGGGCACACCTATGAACGGATATACCTCATTGACCTATACGAATGCTGCCGGAACCGAGATAACAAATGAGTACAATAAATACAGCGGACAAATATACTCTCCACCCGGAAAAGGGAAGACTGCATCAATAGGCTTTTCATTTGCCAATAACCTGGAGGCAAAGATTAGAAATGAAAAGGATACCACCGGGGCCGGTACTGAAAAAATCAAACTGATTGACCAATTGAACTTAAGCGGCTCATATAACTTCCTGGCCGACTCTCTGAGGCTCTCTGTTATTTCCATAAATGCAAGCACTACTATTTTTGGGAAACTTGGAATCAGTGGCAATCTCAGCCTTGACCCTTATGCTGTCAACGAGCAGGGAAAGAGAATTAATAAACTGAATATCATACAGGAAAAGGGATTTAATATTGGAAGAATAACGAATGCAAGTGCCTCTCTCTCCTATTCACTAAGCGGAAACGGGAGCATAAATGGAAATGACGGAAAAAGTGATTATCAGGGGCAGAACAATAAAAGTGTTGATTACTACAGAATATACTACCACCCTCTTACCGGAGAGTATATACCGGGGGGTTGGCTCTACTACCTGAATCCGAGCGTTCCGTGGTCTTTGAATTTCAATCTTAACTTCTCTTATTCTCGCAGTTATTCCTACACAAACGGAACTCTGCAGAAAATAAACAACTATACAAGAACATTAAGCATGTCCGGGCAGGTCAAGTTGACAAAACAGATGAACCTGAGCCTGAATACCGAATTTGACCTCTCTGCAATGAAGATGACCACTTCGCAGTTGAATGCGACTTACGATCTTCACTGCTTTGCAATTACTGTCTCCTGGGTTCCTAATGGAAAGTGGAAGAGCTGGAGTTTCAGTATAGCTGCAAAGGCATCTGCGCTTGCAGACCTCCTCCAATTCAAGAAAGCATCAAGTTACTGGGATAATTAATCTTAATAATATTTAATAAAATGAAAAAAGTAATATCAAGTCCTAAGGCTCCTAAGGCAGTAGGCACTTACAGTCAGGCAATCGTAGCAGACAAGACAATTTATGTTTCAGGGCAACTTCCAATTGATGCCCAAACCGGTGAATTCGTACCTGGCGGTGTCAGAGAACAGCTCGTTCAAATCTTCAAAAACCTCCAATACATTCTTAATGAGGCAGGCTATGATTTCTGCGATGTTGTAAAAACCACAGTATATCTTACAGATATGAAAGATTTCGGCACATTGAATGAAGTATATGCCGAGTTCTTTAAAGAGCCGTATCCGGCAAGAGTAGCCTACGCAGTTGCCGCTTTACCAAAGGGCTCAAAGGCTGAAATTGATGTAATTGCAGTAAAATAAAATTGCATTGTCATTTTTTTATTACATTTGCACATCATTTGTAACACTCAATTCAGTGTTTCACTTACCATTTAATCAATGTACGACATATTAGAACTTAGCAAAAAAAGTCCTGAGGACTTATTAGCAATAGCAAAGGAACTTGGAATCAAGAAGCCGGAATCAATTGCTACAGGCGATCTCATTTACTCGATTCTTGACGAACAGGCCATTCAAAGCAAGGAAGTTCCCCGTGCTAAAAGCTCACGGCCCGGGACTAAGAAAATCCAGCCAAAACCAAAGAGCGAACCGGTCGCAGAAACAAAAAAGGCCGAACAGCCTGTCACAAATACTCAACCTGCAGAACAAAAACCAAAAGTCCAGCGCAAAAGAATAAAACGTCCAAACCCTGCTCAACCGGCACTGTTTGAAGAAAACAAAGCCCCTGAAGGCAATGTATCTGCCAAGGCACCTGCATCTGCACCTGCTCCCACCCCTGCTCCTGTTCCGGAACAGGCTGACAAAGAGCCAAGGGCAGCAAAGACTCCGGCAAAAAATCAACGCCAGACGACAAAGCCGGGCCAGCATCCGACACCAAAGCCGGAACAGAAAAAGGAAGAAAATGTTGTGCCAAATTCAACTGAAAAAGTTGAGCCAAAGGCAGAACAACATCCTCATCAACCATATAACAAACAACAATTTAACCGCCCTCAGCAGGGACAGCAGCAAAATCAGCAGGGACAACAGCAGAACCAGCAGAGGCAGCAGCAAAACCAGCTGAATCAACAGAATCAGCAGGGACAGCAGCAAAACCAACAGAGGCAGCAGCCTGTCCAAAAGCCCCAATATGAGTTTGAAGGCATCGTAGAAGCTACTGGAGTCCTCGAGGTTATGCCTGACGGATATGGTTTTCTAAGGTCATCCGACTACAACTATCTGAACTCGCCTGATGATATATATGTATCTCAGTCACAGATCAAATCATACGCTCTTAAAAATGGCGACACAATCCTTGGAGAGATCAGGCCGCCAAAGGAAGGAGACAAATATTTTCCACTTGTCAAAGTGGCAAAGATCAACGGTCTCATCCCTGAACAGGTAAGAGACAGAGTACCTTTTGATTTTCTTACTCCGCTTTTTCCAAATGAAAAATTCAATCTGACCGGACATGGACATAACGATAATATTTCCATCAGGGTTGTTGATTTGTTTACCCCGATTGGAAAAGGACAGAGAGGTCTGATTGTTGCGCAGCCTAAGACAGGAAAAACAGTCCTGCTCAAAGATATTGCAAATGCAATTGCAGACAACCACCCGGAGGTCTTTATGATTGTCCTTCTGATTGATGAGCGTCCTGAAGAAGTTACAGATATGCAGCGGAGCGTTAAGGCAGAAGTTATTGCATCTACTTTCGATGAACCGGCAGAAAGGCATGTCAAGGTTGCAAATATGGTCCTCGAAAAAGCAAAGAGACTTGTTGAATGCGGACATGACGTTGTCATTCTCCTTGATTCAATCACAAGACTTGCCCGTGCCTACAATACAGTTCAACCCGCATCTGGCAAAGTGTTGTCGGGTGGGGTTGATGCCAATGCGTTGCACAAACCCAAAAGGTTCTTTGGCGCAGCTCGTAAGATGGAAGAAGG
>CAZPLM010000114.1:0-7104 GCA_964587275.1 uncultured Muribaculaceae bacterium
GTTGTTAAGGAAGAACATCTTACGGAAAAGGCTGAGGCATTGGGAAAGGTATTCAGAGGTGAACTTACAAAATTCCATTCTCCATTTATCAAGCAGGTCAGGGGCAAAGGTCTGCTCAATGCCATTGTAACCACTCCTATCGAGGGTGTAGAGGCTTGGGATATCTGCCTGAAGATGGCGGAGTACGGACTTCTTGCAAAGCCTACACACAGAGATATTATCCGTTTTGCTCCACCATTGGTAATTACTGAAGCCGAATTGCTTGATCAAAAAGGCATTTAAAGAGCTGGAAAATAAATAATTACTAATACTGCCCGGCGTGTGTCTTATATGCCGGGCTTTTTTTATTGACATGAAGAAGTATTTACAGACAACAGATGAGGTCTTGATGGTAAGGCCGTGCGCATTTGGATTTAATCCGCAGACAGCTGCAAATAATGCATTTCAACAGAAGGGACATGAAAATAAGGCGCAGGAAAATGCTTTGAGGGAATTTGACGGATATGTCGAGTTGTTGAGGTCCAATGGTGTGAAGGTAAATGTGGTTGATGATACCCCTTCTCCGCATACTCCGGATTCGATATTCCCGAATAACTGGTTTTCAACACATTCTGACGGGACATTGGTTCTGTACCCAATGTTTGCTCCCAACAGACGTGCAGAGAGAAAAGAGGGTGTATTGGATTATATCATTGAAAAATTTGACGTTCAATCGATTTTGGATCTGACCTCTTTTGAAAATGACGGTCTGTTTCTGGAAGGTACAGGCAGTATGGTGATCGATCGTGCTTCAGGTGTGGTTTTCGCCTGTCGGTCTCCTCGTACCAGCGAGGTGGTGCTTCAACAGTTTTGCAAGAACTTTGGCTGGAAATATTTCCTTTTTAATGCAAATGATGCCTCAGGCAGTGCTATATATCATACCAATGTATTGATGTGCATCGGTTCAAAGGTGGCTGTGGTCTGTATGTCTGCTATTACTGACCATTCGGAAAGAGATGAATTTGAGTCTCGTATGAAGGAATGCGGTAAGGAGATTGTCGATATTTCTTTTGATCAGATGAATAATTTTGCAGGGAATATGCTGGAGTTGCACTCAGATCAGCCTTTAATAATAATGTCAGCTACGGCTCGCAGGTGCCTGCATCCTGATCAGGTGGCAAAAATCGAGAAAAGCTGCCGCATAGTCTCTCCTGAAATCAACTGCATCGAGGTCAACGGTGGCGGTTCGGCTCGCTGCATGTTGGCGGAAATCTATTTGAAAAAGTATTCGTTTTACTAAGTCGCTGATCCTTTCTTCCTCCACAGATATGTTCCGGAAAGAGAAGAAATAATAGACTGAACGACAAACCATTGATATTTGCTTTATCAATTATTATTGGTAAATTTGAATTGTAATGCCTTTATGCTACAAATCATTGGCTCCATTTCATTCAATTACTGATCAATAATTATAAAGCCTATGAAGACAAAAATAGTTCCAGTAATTTCATTTCTCATTATTCTAACTACGATTTGCTATGGGCAAATAGGGCCGGTTAAGAACACCGTGATACCTCCTTCACCCACATCGTCAGTTTACAGGCAATTTACAGGATTTACTCCTGATCTGCATACCGGATCGGTAAATATTCCGATACCGTTATATGAAATCAAGGTCGGCAATCTGTCCATACCTCTTACACTACAGTATTTTACCTCAGGTATCAAAGTAGATGCGACACCATACCCTGTCGGCTACGGATGGATTTTTTTTCCGGGATTGAGGGTAACGAGGACTGTGATGGGAAGACCGGATGTCAATTATAAGATGGATATACAGAATTCTGATGATTTTGAGTATTTAAGAAAAGCAATGTATAATGCTCGTACAGGCAGTTATGGGCTTCAGGATTCAACTATGCGCGATACACAGTATGATGTTTTTACAGTGCATCTGCCATCAAGCAGTTACTCTTTTATTTTAAAGAAAGTAGGGACTTCCTATCAAGCCGTCAGTACAAACAATCTACTTAAAATTGAACTGCTCGGATCTGATATGCAGAGTTTTAAAGTCACCGATGACCGTGGAATAATTTATTATTTCGGAGACGTTGAAACATCGACAACGATAACTCCGTTGCGTGAAGTTGTGGACTCTCAGTATTATACAGCATGGATGCTGCGTAAAATAGTCCTGCCGGGGACAGGCAATGAGATTAATTTTACCTGGGGCAATTATTATCATAGTGGAATATCGTTTGGTACAACATTAGGCGGTAATATCTTAAAGGATTGGAAATCCAGTACATATGGGTATAGCAGCTACGATCGTTCCCCCTCTTATGAAGCGGCACAAGATGTTGGATTGTTGATAGGAGGATATGACTATCCACAACTATCACATTTGCAGTCTGTCAGTTTCCCTTCGGGAAGCATTGCTTTTACTTATGATGGAAGTAGCAACCCACTTATTACAAATATTTCCATTTATAATATTGATGGGACAACGGTTAAAAGCATTACTTTTCAATATGGTACAGTCCTTTCGGCCGGACTGCTTCAAAAATTATCAATTACAGGTGAGGGATCATATACATTTTCATACAATCAACAGCGATTCAATAATTATTATTCACAGGATTACTGGGGATATTATAACGGAAAGAACAATACATCTCTTCCGCCACAGTTACAATTGAAAGTATATACCGGCCAATACGGTTCATATAGTTACAACACATTTGGATATGCTGACCGCTGTATAGATACTACTGCGATGAAAGCCAACATCCTTACAAAAGTCATTTATCCCGATGGTGGATATACCGAATTCGAATATGAGCCTCACGAATTTACTGGAACAGCACCTACAACTAACGGACTTGGGACTGCATATAAATTTGCCCTGAGTAAAGGGGGTGGGTTACGTGTCCGCAAAATGACTTCTTATACTGCCTCAGATGGCTTAACCATAATAAAGAGATACAAATACGGAAATAGTGAGAATGGGAAAGGCAATATTGTATTTGAACCGACACTTGATACATTTATTGATGAATTTTATGCGTATGACTGCTTCCGGATAGATGCATCTACCCCTAACTATATAGGATCTAATTTCAGAGTTCTGTTCGTAAATACACAATCCTATTGTGAACAGTATAATTTTAATTCGCCAAATGTATGGTACGATACCGTAACTGAGTATAACGGTGATGACAGCAAGACAATATATACATTTTCGAGGCTTGTCCCGGCAGACGTTTTTGTTTCAAATAGTGTGATGGATTTTTCGCATAGAAGTATTTTTTCATATTCCAATTTTTTTACAAAAGGAATAGTTTTGGTAAATACAAAGCAATATAAGAAGACATCGTCCGGGTATTCTCTGTTACAAGAAACAGCATATAATTATCAGGCAATTGAAGAATCAGAAAAAAACATACAAAATATGTTTGTCAACAGAACCGAGGTCAACGTGATGTCTAACGGCCCTGATTTTGATTTTACCTCAGGTGGATTGGTTGTTTCTCCTGATGGGAATATAAGTCCCACTCCTACTGCAACGTATGAACGTAATCCATATACAATTAATTTTTATTATGAGGAACTTACAGGCATAACAACATCAGAATATACGGATGAAGTAACCATAACGACAAGTGACACATATTCATACTCTGACTATTTATTAGAAAATCAGCATAGCGTAACCAGTAAGGGAGACACTGCCAATACTTATTACAGTTATCCAAAGAATTATGCGGAGATGTCAGGCACTCAAAAAAGTATTCTTCAGACAATGCTTGGTCTGAATATGCAAGCTGAACCTTTCAAAATAGTTGAATCACTTAATGGCAATACCATCACCAGACGAAATGAATATGCACTTTTTTCTGGAACCAACCTTTATCTTCCTCAAAAAGAATATTTCAAAAAAGGCAGTAACTCCGAAATTTGCCTGAATGAATACGACTATGATGCAAGAGGAAATATCCGCAGCATTACAAGTTCCGGAGAAATCAAAAAAACATATCTGTGGAGTTATTCATCAAATTATCCGGTAATGGAGATTGACGGTAAAAAATATTCTGAAGTACTCAGCACAATAGGTAGTTCTGCTATTTCTTCTCTTGCAGCTGCTACAGCCACATCCTCAATTGAATCTCGTACGGACGCAATACGTAATCAACTTGGCACCAATGCAATAATGACAAGTTGTACCTATATTCCTCTTGTCGGAATCAACAGTATCAAAGACCCTCGTGGGCAGAAAACCTCATATCACTATGATAGTCAATGGCGTCTGAATAAGATAACAGACAATGACGGTAATTCTATTTCTATGTATGCCTATCATTATGCTGATGAATCTTCTCCATCTGTATCATTTACTGCATCATCCACGTACACATATGGCTCAACTGTAAATTTTACTGCCGTACCTGCCAACAGCTCGGAAAATAATACATATCAGTGGGTATTGAAAAACAGTTCCGGTGTCACTCTATATACATCTTCTGTCAATACAACGCCTGATGTAGATATCACACTATCTACTTCAGGAACGATGACGCTGACTTGCAATATGACCGACAAACTTATCGGTACATCAGCAACCGGTTCAAATAATTTTACGGTATCCTCTCCTGTAATCAGATTTTCCAATATAACATCAGGTAGTGATTGTGCTACGGCCAATATATCTGTTCCTTCTAGCACGAGTGTTACATTCTATGTGGATTATGTGCTATCATCAGGAGCGACTGCTGAAGTTTATATAAAAGACGAGTTATTTAACCTTTCGGGATCCTCATCGGAAAATATAGTAAAAACACTGAGTGGCCTTACAAACAGCCTCACAATAAATATTTACAATGGATCATCTACTGATTTTGTAAACATTATTATCTCACAGGTAAGTTCACCATACACAATAGGAATCCCATCAGAATTTGGAGTAACAATCGAATAATTACACAGATTATGAAAAGACTAACCTATACAATATTTACAATAGTGCCTGTTTTCCTGTTTTCAGTACAGTTGATGGCACAACAGACAGATGAAACCTATCAGATAGCCAGGGCGATGCTCAATACAAACGGCAGCAGCTATGTAGATGTCGTTCGGTACTATAATGGTTTAGGTCTGCCGACAGAAACGGTGATAAAAGGAGTTACCCCAACAGGAGCTAACCTTGCATCCATCAAAGAATATGATGGTTGCGGACGAATCAGCAAGGAATGGCTTGCCAGACCCACAGGCGCGGCATACACATCTCCTACATCGTTGAAGACTTCAATCACCTCATACTACAGTGATACTCGCCCATATACAGTTGCAACATATGAAGTGTCTCCTCTTGGCAGGCCGTACCAGATCTATTCAGAAGGAGCTGCATGGGCAAGTCATCCCACAACGATGGAATATCACGGCAATACGGCAAGTGGTATTTACTTATGTCTTAGATACACAGTCAATGCTGACGGCTCTCTTGTGGCAAACGGGCATTATCCCGCAGGGACACTTACGGCAGTCAGGAGTACCGATCCGGACGGAGCCGTCACAATACTCTTCACTGACTTTCATGGAAGGGAAATACTGACAAGAAAAGTAAACGGTAGCACCAGTCTTGATACATATTATGTCTATGATGACTACGGCCTGCTGAGATATGTACTCGAGCCGATGTATCAACAGGAGGCTTCCCTGACGGAATATGCATATACATACAGTTATGACAGCAGGAACAGATGCATAGAAATCAGACGTCCCGGCAGGCTCGTTGACAAGTATGTCTATGACAATGCGAACAAACTCATCTTCAGTCAGGACGGACGGCAACGCAATACAAGTTCCAATCTGTGGGGTTTTTACCTCTATGACAAATATGGACGAGAGGTGGTACATGGAGAGTGTAGCAACAGCAATACGGCATCTGTCTCATCAGTGACTGTCACGACGACATTCAGCACTACATCCACCGGCATCGGTGGCAGCGGATATACCTCGAGCTTCTCTCTGACGAGTCCAGTTCTTCACACTGCGACCTATTATGATACATATACTTTCCTTTCAAGAAGCGGATTTACGGACAGGACGGTTTTCCAGACAGGCACGACATCCGGGACGGGACTGCCTACAGGCACTCTACGGACAGTCTTCGGCGCCACAACAAAGATCTATGGAGCCATCTATTATGATGAAAAGGGACGAATCAGCAAGAGAGTAGAGACAAACCTGTCGGGAGGCTATGATACTGGTGAGACAACATACACTTTTACTGACAAGCCACAGACAGAAACAGTCAGACATTACATAAATGGATCGCTCACAAATACTGAACTTATTACTTATACGTATGATGGAGCAGACAGGCTTCTGACTACATCTCACAAGATCAACAGCCAAACAGCAGTCACGATAGCATCAAATACTTATGATGAGTTGTGTCGCTTGTATACCCACATCAGGAACGGTAATTCGACATTGACGGACACATACACATACAATATCCAAGGAGCGCTGACGAAGATATCCGGCACGAAATTCACACAGAATATCTATTATAATAGCACGCTGGGTACGGCAAGGTATGGAGGAGATATAAGCGGTATCTCATGGAAGAGTGGCGGCGAAAGTACACTGCGAAGTTATAAGTACACGTATGACGGTTACGGTCGACTTGCGTCATCTGTGTATGCGGAAGGCAGCAGTTACAGCACAAATATGAATCGCTACAGTGAGAACATCATCCAATATGACAACAATGGCAATATAAATGGGTTAGTAAGATATGGCAAGAAGACCTCATCGACATACGGAGTGATAGACAACTTGACGATAACGCACACTGGGAACAAGCTCAAGAGCGTAAGTGATGCAGCAGATGCCCCGTCTGTCACTAACCCGACAAACTTCACGGACGGAGCATCCAACACTCAGGAATACGCCTACGACGGCAGCGGCAACCTGACCAGAGATGACAACAGGGGGATCACGGACATAACATATAATTCCTTAAATTTACCGTCAATGATAACATCTGCCACAGGATCAACGATCCGGAATCTTTACCGCGCAGACGGACAGAAGTTGCGGAGTATCCACACTGCATCTTCG
>CAZPLM010000115.1:0-7036 GCA_964587275.1 uncultured Muribaculaceae bacterium
GGAACAGAAGTTCGGTGTAACATCCAAAGAGAAATTGAGGCAGTTGAAGGCAAATGTAGATACTCTGACACTTACAGCTACACCGATCCCGCGTACACTGCAATTCTCGCTGCTCGGCGCAAGGGATCTCTCCATAATCAATACCCCTCCCCCAAACAGGTTGCCGGTCTATACTGAAATAATAGATTTTAATGAGGATAAAATAAAAGAAATTATTGAGAGTGAAGTGGAGAGAGGAGGGCAGATTTTTTTCGTTCACAATAAAGTTGAGGATATTCTCTCGGTTGAGGCCGTAATTAACAGGATATGTCCAAAGGTAAAGACTGCGGTGGCTCACGGCCAGATGGCACCCGGTGAGCTTGAGGAGAGGATAATGGATTTTATGGATGGAGATTATGATCTTCTTGTATGCACCTCTATCATTGAGAACGGTCTTGATATTCCGAACGCCAATACCATGATAATCCATCAGGCTCAGAATTTCGGCCTTAGCGACCTGCATCAGCTTAGAGGAAGAGTTGGGAGGTCGAATGTAAAGGCATATTGCTATCTTATTGTACCTCCGATGATTTCCCTGACATACGAGGCGAAGAGCAGACTGAATGCGATAGAGACTTTTTCCGACCTTGGGAGCGGGTTTAATATTGCAATGCAGGATCTGGATATAAGAGGTGCCGGCAATCTGCTCGGTGCGGAGCAGAGCGGTTTTATTGCAGAGATGGGTTTTGAAACCTATCAGAAGATACTCAATGAGGCTCTTGTTGAGTTGAGTTATGAAGAGCCTTCAAAAGTAGCAATCGACGGCGATAAAGAAGAGTCTGTCGATGAGATAAAAGGTGAAAAATATCTAAATGATTGCCAGATAGATACTGATATGGAAGTTCTGATTCCGGACAGTTATATTAATATAACAGCTGAGAAGATAAGACTTTATAAGGAACTTGACGGAATGTCAACCGAAGAGGAACTTAAAAAATTTGCCGATGAGATGACCGACCGTTTCGGACCTCTCCCGCAACCGCTTTCTGAACTGATGAATATTGTACGATTGAGAGGAGTTGCAATGCAATTGGGTATAGAACGAATTGTATTGAAAAACAATATAATGATAGCTTATTTTATATGCAATCAGATGTCTCCATTCTACCAGAGCCGCATTTTTTCACATATTATAGATTACCTGCAGCACTCCAGAGGCAGGATCAGCATCATCGAACAGAACAAAAAACTCTACATAAAGGTACTGAATGTAAATAGTGTGGAAATAGCCGTTGCATTGTTGAGAGAAATGTTACCTTTGTCCCCTCAACTTCACGATGTAGAATAATGAATATATTGATTGATATAGGAAATACAGCCTGCAAGGTTGCTTCATCATCAGGAAAAGAGATAGGGAGGCTTTACCGTTTTGAAGGCGATGATATCACAGCATTTATAATAGAGGTCATTCACAAGGAATGTGTTCATGGTCAGCCTGATATCATTGTCCTAAGTTCCGTAAGAAACAAAGATGAAGAGATGGAGAGAGTGCTTTCGCTGGAGTGCAGGAAGCTGATAGTATTCGATACTGATTATCTCAAAAAAGAAATATTCGGAAAGGAGATTAAAAAGCCTGAAATCGAGGTTCTTGAAAAAATGCCTGAAGGAATGGGGGCGGACAGGATGGCTGCAATTCTTGCAGCCCACACGCTGTTCCCGGAAAGAGACCTGATGCTGTTTGATTTCGGCACGGCCACAACCATAGAGTTTATTAATGGAAGAAGAGAGTCGGGACTTTTCGGCGGAGTGGAAAAGCCTGAATATCTTGGCGGGTCTATTTCTCTCGGTCTGAATACACGATACAGGGCACTCCATCAGTTTACACGCAAGATACCTCTTCTCAATCCCAATGATTTTCTTGTTTCCCATAACATTAATGAAATTAGCACGATAGGCTTCGATTTGGACACTGCTCTTGCTGCAGGAAACATTCTCGGCATAATGTTTGAAATACAAGGCTATATGGCAGTTCATCCAGACAGGACGGTTGTTTTTACGGGCGGAGATGCTGTTTATTTTGCCGAAAGATTGAAAAATTCGATATTTGTCGTTTATAATTTAGTTTTGATGGGATTATCCCAAATAGCACAATATAATGTTGAAAATTAACAGGAAATACTTATTTGCAGCCGTTATTCTTTTATCTTTTATGTTTCCTACGACCTCAGTTGCTCAGGAAAGCACAGCATACGGCGCTTATTCTCCCTATTCATTATTCGGTTTTGGCCTTCTTGAAAAAGAGGGCAACCAGAACAGCCTTTCCATGGGAGGAATGGGGATTGGAGACAGGAACAATGCGGTAATCAATTTATTGAATCCGGCCGCAATCACTGCAAGAGAGAAAAAGAGTTTTATGCTCGACTTTGGCATTAATCAGAGTAATGTCTATTACAGTGCCGATGCATCGACTGCAGTCAATCCCTCTTCTGACGGGAAAAGCCTTACATCCGTTAACAATGTATTCAATATTCACCATATTGCGGCCTCTTTTCCTATTTATAAGAATTCCGCATTTAAAGTCGGTATAATGCAATACAGCAATACGGGTTACGATTTTTCCGCAAGAGAGAACGATGATAATATACTTGCCAATATAGGTGATATCAGTTATGATAAACAGGGTCAGGGCGGTATTTACCAGGTATTTTTAGGTGGAGGTATTACATTTTTCAATAGACTGAGCCTTGGCGCGGATCTTATCTATTATTTCGGTACCATTGACAGATACAGTGACGTGACGTTTAATTCAAATACTACATATATGTCACTTCAGACAGGGAACGAATATGTGGCGCGGGGATTTTCGGGTAAATTCGGATTGCAGTACGAGCAACCTCTTTCAGATGATATTACACTGACAGTGGGGGCCACTTATCAGATGGCTTCGAAGATGAAAGGTGATCTCAATAAATACGTCTACGCTTCCACCTCTTCTGATGTTGATACTCTTTCCGAAACTAAAATTTCTGTAAGTGGTTATGAAATACCTGCAAAAATTGGTGTTGGATTTACATTGAAAAAGAAAGATAAATGGATGTTCGGTCTTGATTATACCCGTCAGGACTGGACAAAAACCGAGTTTGAAGCGACTCCGGGATCGGATTTTACCACTTGCCTGGCGCAGTCTGTAAATGCCGGTTTTGAATACACTCCTAACAAATATGACATCAGATATTACTCCAAAAGGATAACATATCGCGGTGGAGTTTACTATAATCAGACCTATATGGCCTTGAACGGTAACCAGATAAATAATGTCGGGCTGACATTCGGAATATCGCTTCCGATTTATTACCGCAACACGTCAGTTTCTCTGGGCATTGACGTCGGGCAGACCGGAATGAGAAAAGATAAATTGATAAGAGAGAGGTATTTCAAATTTACCTGTGGGCTGAATTTATTTGATATTTGGTTCCAAAAACCTTTGTATAATTAATTTTTTTGTAAATTTGCAAGATACAATCTCAAACAAACAATAAAAAACAATGAGAAAATATTTAGTTTTATTAGTTGCAATAATTTTGTCTGTTCCCGCATTTGCACAGGGCAAATATGGTAAAGATAGCGCAGACTGCGTGAAATATTTGTCCTATTACAGGGAATATGTTAAGCAGAATAACTTTGAGGAGGCTGCTCCGTCATGGAGAAAGGCCATTTCACTCTGCCCTCCGGCAGCAAGTCAGAATATGCTTGTTGACGGTCAGAAGATCCTCCGCAAGCTGGCTTTCAAGACTAAAGATGTTGCACGCAGGAAAGAGTTGGTAGATTCTCTTCTTATGCTCCACGATATGCGCGCAGAGGCTTTTCCGAAGAGTAAGATCACATCTATGAATAATAAAGCTATAGATATTATCAATTTCAAATGGAATGACGACAAGCCGGATGTACAATTTGCAGCTCTCGGAGAGATTATAGATATTGCACAGGAGAATAATGACGCTGTTGTTTATGTCCGTTATATGACTGATGCCGCTGATCTTTACAAAGACGGGAAGATGAGTGCGGAAGAGATGATGAATACATATACCAGACTCTCTGCTATTCTTAATAAGGCTCAGGATGATAATAAGGGAGACGGCCAGCTCGCAGGAGCAAAACAGGATATAGAATCCATCTTCGCGGAGAGCGGTGTTGCTTCATGTGATAATCTTATTGCTCTTTTCACACCGAGATATGAAGCCAATCCAAATGATAAGGCAACCCTTGAAAGTATTGTAAAACTGCTCGGCAATTCTGAATGTTTTGATTCAGACCTTTATCTGAATGCGGTAAGTTCTCTGCACCAGCTTGATCCAAATGCAAGTACGGCTTATTACCTTTACAGGCTTTATTCTGTCAAGGATCAGGATAGTAAGGCTGCTCAGGCTCTTGCAGAAGCAGTGTCGATGTCGGGTGATAATGCTCAGCAGGCATCAGAATACAGTCTTGAACTTGGATCTTTCTATTTCAAGAAAATGGGAAGAAATGTAGATGCTGTCAACGCTGCAAAGAAGTCTATCGAGTTGGATGAAGTAAATGCCGGAAAAGCATATCTGCTTATCGGTACAGTGTGGGGATCATTGAAATGCAGTGGAAATGAACTTGAAAGGAGAGCTCCGTTCTGGGTGGCAGTTGATTATATGACAAAGGCAAAGAATGCAGATGCAAGTCTGACTGACGAGGCTAACAACCTTTTAGCTCAGTACCGCAAATATTTTCCTCAGCAGGCGGATGCATTTATGTATGATGTTGTTGATGGGCAGTCATATACGGTATCATGCGGCGGTCTTCGCGAATCGACTGTCGTAAGGACTCAGAAATAATCGAATTGAAGTCCGGGGACGAATATAGAAAATTATCGACTATAGCTGCGGGAGTTTTTTCCGTGGCTATATTGTCGTTTATGACTCTCTCGTGTTCAGGTAAAAAAGAAGTCATTCAACCAATTGATTATGAGAAAGTACCTGTTCAGGTGCTTGACAGTATGTATGCGGTTGAATATGAGAGGTCGAGCGTAAGAATGGAGATGGGTTCTCCCAAGATGGAGAGGTTCTCTTTTATTAAAGATTCTGCAGAGTACAGCTACGAGCTTTTCTCAGACGGATTTTCCGTCAAAGCCTATACTGAGGATGGTCTTCTCGAGACGCAGATCACCTCTGAGGGAGCCAGGCATATAACAAAGACAGGGGAGGAGGAGTGGATAGCATTCGGGGATGTAAATATCGTAAATTATATAAGAGGGCAGAAGATGCTTACGGACACTATCTATTGGAATAGAGACGATGGGAAAATATTTACCGACTGCTATGTAAAACTCATATCCCAGGAGGGGATGATGCAGGGGTATGGGATGGAGTCGGATGAACTTGCCCGCAATGCCAAAATACTCAACCCGTTTGATTCATACGGACAAGTTGGACAGGATTCTACAAAATATTATCTCGATACGGCAAATTTTGTCGGTCCGATGCAACGTTTTTAAAAGAACCTGCATCTATATAAAGTAATTTTGTTTACTTTTGCAGCGCTTTTATGACGATTAAAGTAAAAAATTAACAAACTAAAACTTAAAACAAATGGCGGTCTTAGAGAAAATTCGCGTTAAACTCGGAATTTTTATTACAATTTTGATAGCGCTCGCGCTATTGTCGTTCATTGTAGATCCGAACACTTTGAGTTCTGCTCTGCAGATGTTTTCTTCAGAGAACAAGGTGGGAGAAATGGACGGTAAATCAATATCATATAAAGACTTTTACACTGCCCTCGAGAAGAATTCCAAACTGATGGAGATTATTCAGCAGAGAAGCGTAAGCAGCGAACAGGAACAGGAACAGTTGAGGAATCTCACCTGGCAGGAGTTCTTTGATAAGGATGTATTTATTCCTAAGGCAAAGAACGCCGGTCTCGGAGTAGGCACCGAAGAGATGCTTGACTTGACGGAAGGGGCTGACATATCATCTGTTCTGAAGCAGCAGAGAGTATTTCTCGACAGAGAAGGCCGCTTCAGCCGAGAGGCCCTCACACAGTTTGTACAGTCCATCTCTTCAGATGAGAGCGGTACATCTCAGATGTACTGGGATTTTCTGGAGGATGCCATATATAAGGAACAGCTCTATTCAAAATACTATTCTCTGATACAGAACAGCAATGTTCTCAGTACCATTGAGAAACAGCATATTGTCGCTGACAACAATATTGTAACGGACGTGGATTTCGTAATGATGCCTGTCGGTTATGCAGCTGACAGCACAATAAAGATCTCTTCAAGTGAGGTGAAGGAATATTACAACAAGCACAAGAGAGCGATGAAGCAGCTTGCCAACAGGGATTTGGAATACGTAGTATTTGAGGTTGTCCCTTCACAGCAGGATATCGATGACATCAGAGCTAGCTTTGATGCTCTGAATGAAGAGTTTGCAGAGGCTGATAATCTAAAGAACTTTATCTCTCTCAATTCAGACAGCAAATGGAGCGATTATTTCTATTCTTCTGATGAATTGAAGTCGATGCCTGAATTTCAGGAGCTTGCATTTGGAAAAGGTAATCAGACAGTAAGCAGGACCAATGAATCCGACAATATGTTTGCATCGGCAAGGGTTGTAGAGACCAAGATGATTGCAGATTCGGTAAAGATATTATATGAAATCCTGCCAATGATCCAGGAAGATAAAGCCGACTCAATGGTCAACGCTCTCAACAGCGGAAAAACACACGAAGGTATGTCAGAGCTCGGCTGGATGACACAGGCACAGGCTGAGGCCAACAGACTTTCCGAATTCAATGCTGCATTTGACGTTACCAAAGGCAAGTCATGCAAGGTGAGGATCTCTTCGATGCAGGCATTTGCAGTTCTGTTTGTTGAAGACAAGACCTCTCCGGTGAAAAAAGTCAAGCTTGCAGTATTGTCAAAAAATATCAATCCTTCAGACGGGACATACAGAGATTTTCAGATGAAAGCCACAGAACTTAGTGATAAGGCAAATGGTGATTACAATAAATTTGCAGCGGCAGTCAAGGA
>CAZPLM010000116.1:0-3947 GCA_964587275.1 uncultured Muribaculaceae bacterium
AGACCGTATCTTTTTGCGGTCGTGTACATGAACTGCCACATTCCCTTGGCGTTGGCGCGGGAAACTGCTTTAGGATTTAGAGCCGATTCTATTACGGCTACAGCCTTGAGTTCCTGCGGAATGTTATAGTTATGGAATATTTCTTCGAATTTAGGAAGATAGTAGAAAGAAAGTCCTATGATATTGGCAATCTTCTGCGGCATCTTCTGAGTGTAATAAATTATATAGTTGCGGATTATACTATTGTAAGGGAGCTTGATAAAAGAATTCATCGCATTCAGCCTGTTGATATATACTGAATCCGGAATGTTCGAAAGGAGTGTTGTGTCTATAATTGTAACGATATCGTCTTCACCGGGGATGGCGGCATTGCGCATATACCACTCAGTCAGCAGTGAGTCTGTATTATGTTCCTTGTCAAGCCCCTCCTCCCATGATTCTCCAAAGTATGGTTCATCTTCGTCATAAGTGCTGAGCGTATCAGATAATCCTATCGGTTCAAAAGGTGAGTTTAGAAGATCGTCATAAGCCTTTTGAAGTGAATCAATTTTAGCATTCAGATAGGCAATGGAATCATTTTTAGAGAGGTGTTTGCTTTTTATCGATTGAGCATTTGCAGATGAAATGGAGATTGCTAAGAAAAGTATTATCAGGAAAGTTTTTGTATAAAATGTAAAATGGCGCATTATTTAAAATTTTAATTGCATTTGAAATCCGAATGCCGATGGTGCATTCGCTTGAGCTAAGTGTATTGAAATGGGATCTATGACTGCCGGTTGTACTGACATTGAAAGGTCATCGCTTACGTTGAAGTCACTCATGTAGGCAAAGACATTTGCATCAATAATATTTAATACATAAACGAGAATTGTGGCGACAACCGAGTAGTCCCTGTATTTTCTGTACAGGCTCTTGTACCATTCAGCCTGGGTGGAAGTAATGTTCCCGACATAGCCTGAATCCTTGTCGTTCGCCATATCGTATATGTATTTAAACCGTTTGTATTCTATATTGTTCAGGTGATAAGTGTAGCCGCAGACAAGAAGTCCACCGTAATAAATAGGAATATGCCACCAGTCACCGTTATATGCCTGTCCTAGTCCTGGAAGTAACGCCGAATAGAGAGCGGCTTTACCCGGATCCGGCGTTCTTGAGCTTTTAAAATTTATTACTCCATCCAGCATTGATCCCCAATATATACTGCCCGCTGCAGCGTATGCCAGATTTCTGTATGTGGCGTATTTTTTTTCGCCTGTATCTTTATACTTTTTATTGCTTTGAATGCCGAGGAAAATGCCTCCGCCGATACCTCCGTATACAATAGGAAGTTTCCAATAGTCTTTGTTATAGATTTGTGCGCTTCCCGGCATTATTGCTGAACTTATAATAAGATAAGTAGGCGTAAGAGTGTCTTTGTGCGCCAGACCGCGAAACATCCTTCTTATCGAGAATCCTCCAATGGAGTCGGCGGCAACATCACTGTTCTTGATAGCCAGGCCTGTTGTGTCGGAGCCCGGAGGACCGGCAGCAATAGTTCCACCCGTATCCTTGAACTGCGCTCCGGCAGTCAAAGACAATATCATCAACAGGACTATTAAGATAAGTTTTTTTCGCACCTTAACCGTATTACAGATTTTTCTCCTCAAGCACCTTCAAAAAGCGTGCTACTTCATCATCATTTTTAAAACGAATAGTCATTGTGCCGCCACCCTTTTCCGAACGTTTGAGAGAGATGTTATTATCAAAATACTTTCCTACACTCTCAAGAATCTGGTAATATTCGTCAGGTAGAGTTTGATCATCGTCCTGTTTCTTTTTTTCTTCAGGAGCGACGATTTTTTTAACTTTTTCTTCGAGATGCCTTACTGACCAGTCATTTTTAATGGACTGTTCACACAATTCGAGCTGTCCGGCTTCATCTTCAACAGACAAGAGCGCTTTTGCGTGGCCTACACTGATTTTCCCTATCTTTATTGCCTTTTGTATTTCAGCAGGAAGTTTAAGTAGCCTTAGATAGTTGGAAACTGTGGCTCTCTTTTTGCCAACACGATCAGCCATACCCTCCTGCGTGAGATTGCATTCATCGATTAGACGCTGAAAACTAATAGCTGTCTCAATTGCATCAAGGTTTTCTCTCTGAATGTTTTCAACAATAGCCATTTCCAGCATCCCCGTATCGTCAGCGCTCCGGATATAAGCCGGAACCTTTGTCAGACCGGCTATTTTTGCAGCCCTGAATCTACGTTCACCGCTGATTATCTGATATTTGTCGGCTGAGGTGCGTCTTAGAGTAAGAGGTTGAATGACCCCGATTGATCTGATGGATTCTGCAAGTTCTTCCAGCGCTTCTTCGTCAAATGTCATTCTTGGCTGGAATGGATTAGGCTCAATATTAATAAGTTCAATCTCACAAGTAGATGTGGGTCCGTTTCTGTGTTCTCCAGGGAGATTGGAGGTACTGTTGTTCTGTATTTCGTCTGCATCGGAAAGCAGTGCGCTTAATCCTTTCCCTAATGCGGCTCTTTTACTGTTCATTATGAGTTCTTTTTAATGATTTCTCCTGCCAGGGACATATATGTGTTTGAACCTGAGGAAATCGCATCATATAATATTGCCGGCTTTCCATGTGACGGAGCTTCGCTTAACTTGACGTTTCTTGTTATTACCGTAGAGAAAACCATGTTTTTGAAGTGGGTTTTAACTTCTTCAACCACTTGATTATGAAGCCTTAATCTGCCATCAAACATTGTAAACAGAAATCCTTCTATAGAGAGTGACGGGTTTAACTTGTTCTGTACCAACTTGATGGTATTAAGAAGTTTCCCCAAACCCTCCAATGCAAAATATTCCGGCTGTACCGGTATAATTACAGAGTCAGCTGCTGTAAGAGCATTTACCGTAATCAGTCCCAGAGAAGGAGAACAGTCAATGATGATGTAGTCAAACTGATCTTTAATCTCTGAAATAACATCTCTCATTATAGATTCTCTGTTGTCAATATCGAGCATTTCAATCTCTGCTCCGACAAGATTGATGTGGGAAGGGACAACTTTCAGGTATTTTAATTCGCTGTCAAGAAAAGTCTCACTGAGTTTTATTTTTCCGATAAGTGCCTCATATAAGGTCTTCATTGAATTGGAATCGGGGTTAAAGTTCAATCCCGATGTGGAATTAGCTTGCGGATCCGCATCAATAAGCAGCGTATTTTTCTCTAATACTGCCAGAGATGCGGCTAAATTAATGGCGGTTGTTGTTTTTCCAACACCGCCTTTCTGATTGGCGATTGCAATAACTTTACCCATACTTTTATTTTCACTGAATTGCAAATTTACAAAATCTTTTTTTAGAAACTTAAATATGTTAAATTTGTATGATAAATAATTAGTATATGTCTGATTCTTGGAAAGTTATAGTCAACCTTAAGGCAGGAAGCGGGAAATGTGACAGAGATTGGCCGGCCATTAAAGATTTGCTCGAAAAACTTGGTGTTGTCTTTTCTTTTGATATTACTGAATATAAATATCATGCTATTGAGCTGGTACGGAAAGCAATACATGAAGGTTACAGGAATTTTATAGCAGTAGGAGGAGACGGTACTTTGCACGAAGTACTGGATGGAATCATGAGTCAGTCAGCAATCTCTTCCATAGAGATGACTGTCGCTGTAATACCGGTCGGATCAGGCAATGACTGGATCCGCTCTCATAATATTCCGGAGAGTTATAGAGATGCTGTAGAAGCAATTGCAAAAGGAAGCACGACTCAACAGGATATAGCTGAAGTCTCGACATTCAAAGATGGGAAACCGCACATGACCTATATGGTAAACATAGGCGGAATGGCTTTCGATGCAAATGTGTGTTTTCATTTTGAGAGAATGAAGAGTAAAGGTCGTTCCGGTAAAATGTTATATGTTGAAGGAGTTCTAAAAGCATTTTTCGGCTACT
>CAZPLM010000116.1:3957-7028 GCA_964587275.1 uncultured Muribaculaceae bacterium
GGTCTTTTCCGTCGCTTTCGGTATCGGGAAATATTCAGGAGGGGGAATGTTACAAACGCCACAGGCTGAGTATGATGATGGTTTGATTGATATAACTGTCGTAAAAAAAGTTTCCAAAATTAAGATACTGTTTAATCTGAAAAAGCTGTTTAAGGGTAATATATTTAAAATTCGTGAAGTTATACATACGACAGCAAAATCAATTAAGGCTGAGTCTTCTCCGATATCGCGAGTAGAGGTTGATGGAGAGGATGTGGGTGTCTCTCCGGTTGAATTGAAAGTTATCCCTTTGGCTATAAATATTATAAGATTGGAAGACAGAATTAAATTATAGAGTCTGATTATTTGATTTTTATTTTTAATTATTTAACTTTACAATCAATAGGCTTGATTCTTTTATGAAAGACGATAAGAACAGTATTTCAAGCGATACCAATTTTTCTTCTGTAAAGCTTAATATGCAGTATCGCAGGATGTACAAGGAGATGAATGCTATCCTTGATGTGGTTCCGGTATCTGTCCTGCTGTTTGATAAAGACGGGTATTTGATCTATTTCAATAAGATTGCCGCTTCTGTTTTTTGTCTTGACGATAATGATCTGGATTATATCAATGTTTTTCAGAACAGGACGATTCCTTCACATTTTATTGATGAATTGAAGAAAACCGATGTGGATAAGTTTAAGCTCTCTTTTACCTTCAGAAAAGAGGGAGACAAGGTTATCCGCGATTACAGTTCTCAATGCTGCGATGTATATCTCGAAACATCTACCAGGTTATTATATGATGAGAATGATAATGTTACTGAGTGTATAGCATTTGTATTCGATGTTACTGAAAAAGTAATAGCAAAAAGGAACAGTGAAGAAAGGAATCTTGATATCAAACTTGTACTTAAAAGCAGCGATTTGAATTTCTTCAAGATTGATCCCAAGAGCGACTCGATTTTCTTTTTGAATAAAGATTTGTCACTGATGCCTCCGCTTTCTCTGACAGAACATTTAAACAAAAAACATCCCGATGATATCAAGGATATTGTGAGTTCAATTAATTCTTTGGAAAAAGGAGAGTGTAGTGAGAAGAGGATATGCTACAGATATATCAATGACGGAAACCCCGATCACTATACCTATGTAGATGCATTGCTGGTTGCCAATAGAGAGGACGGAGAGCTTGAAAACCTTTCCGGAGTAGAAATTGATGTCACGAAGGACTACAAATACAGGAAAAGTCTGGAAGAGTTGAACAGTAAGATGGCCCTTGCAATAAAAGTAAGCAAACTGGTTCAGTGGGAGTATGACGTTCTTTCCGAAGAAATGACAGTGTCTTATTTAAAAGGAGAAAAAATAAAAGAAAGAAAGATATCCATAGATACCCTGATCAGATTTTTAATCTCAAAGAGTAGTGCTAATGATCAGATTTTGAATACACTGAATATGATGAGGGAGGGTAGGAACAGCACCGTTTCAAGTCCGATCAATATCTCTTTCGGTGGCAAACTGCTCTATTTTTCTTCTATAGGCGGCCCGTTGAAAAAGAACGTATTGAACTATAAGGTCATAAAATATGCCGGCTTCCTGATTGACAATACAGAATTGAAAGAGGTAAATGTCAAACTTGATGAAGCGCGTAAAAATGCCGAATCGGCAAGTGTTCAGAAATCCTCTTTTCTTGCAAATATGAGCCATGAGATAAGAAGTCCTTTAAATGTTATTACTGGATTTGCCAATCTCCTTTCTACGGTAGACAATGATGAAGAGAGAAAGCAGTACTGTGAAATTATTTCCAAAAACAGTGTGCTTTTGCAGGATATCATAAATGGGATTCTTGATCTCTCTAAGATTGAGTCCGGGAATATATCGTTTAATCCTTCCGTATTTAAATTATCGGAAACAATAAAATCTATCATGTTTTATTTTGAGGTTAAGGTCCCTTCAAGTATTAAAATTAATTGTTCTATACCTGAGAACGAATATCCGGTCTTTATGGATGAACATCGCATTTCTCAAGTCCTGAATAATTTTACAAGCAATGCTATAAAATATACAAAAGAGGGTAGCATTTCTATCGGGTATCAATATGTTAAAAATGGTGTCAAGCTCTTCGTTTCTGATACTGGAGCAGGTATCTCACCTGAAAATCAACAGTTTGTATTTGATCGTTTTACGAGATATGATTCATCGGTAAAAGGAAATGGTCTTGGACTTGAAATATGCAAGACTATTGTAACAAAAATGAATGGTCAGATAGGTGTTGATTCTGAGTTGGGGAAAGGGAGTACATTCTGGGCGATAATACCGTGTGATATTATCAAAAATGAATCTGACAGAGAAAGAGTAATGCAAATTGCCGATAATTCAGCTGTTGATCAACTCTCTTCACAACCTCAAGACACTTCTCCGTCAAATTCTCAACATCTGTCAAAAGGAAAGCATGAACTTAAAATTCTCGTTGCTGAAGATAATGACAATAACTTCTTTCTGATGAAGATCATATTGAAGTCATTCAATATTGACAGGGCGGTTAATGGCGCAGAGGCGGTCGAAAAGGCCAGAAATGGAAAATATGATATAATATTTATGGATATTAAAATGCCCGTCATGGATGGACTTGAGGCCACAGCCAATATCCGTAAATTTGATCCTGATATAAAGATAGTAGCTGTCACTGCATTTGCTTTTGACTCTGACCGACAGCTTGCCCTTAATTCAGGATGCAATGATTTTCTACCCAAACCGATAAGTAAAAGTAAATTAATGGAGATCCTTGATTCTCTTTAGGATTTCATCAATTGCTTTTAACATCGGTTCTATGCTGACATTTGAGCCAACAGCCTGTTGCATCCATATCTGAGGAGTCAACCTGCCCAAAGTATAGATTCGTTTTATTTCGGAAGCAAACTGTTCCCTGCTTTTCATTGTTGAAAGATATTCTTCCAGCTGATACTCAATAAGATGACCGAAAGGATAGTTCGGTAGATACATTGGGGCATTTATCATGTGGGAATAAATGGCAAGGACAGGAGAGTCGTGAGTACCGAGAACCGGCTCATAATAATTGTTCCATACTTC
>CAZPLM010000117.1:0-7022 GCA_964587275.1 uncultured Muribaculaceae bacterium
AGGTATCAGGTGGGCGATGTCTATTGTTCTGGTCTGGGAAATGAGGTTAGAATATTATATTAAGGATAGAGTTTTAAGAAAAAAGAGTAACTTTGCGAACTAAAAATATATAGAGTATAATATGGAGAGAATTAAATGTTTAATTATTGGAAGCGGTCCTGCCGGTTATACTGCAGCGATTTATGCTTCCAGGGCAGCATTGAAGCCCGTTTTGTATGAAGGATTGCAGCCTGGAGGCCAGTTGACCACCACTACAAAGGTGGAAAATTTCCCGGGCTATCCGGAAGGGGTTGATGCCAATGTCCTTATGGGAGATATGAAGGCTCAGGCCGAGCACTTCGGAGCGGATATCCGTTTCGGAATGATTACCAAAGTGTATTTTTCAAAAAGACCGTTTAAAATAACTGTTGATGATGAAAATGAAGTTGAGGCTGACAGTGTTATTATTGCAACAGGTGCGACAGCAAGGTATCTCGGGCTTCCGTCAGAGGACCATTTCAAGGGAAGCGGTGTTTCTGCCTGTGCCACTTGTGATGGATTTTTCTACAGAGGGAAAGATGTTGCAGTCGTTGGAGGTGGAGATACAGCCTGTGAAGAGGCAACATATCTTGCATCATTGTGCCGCAAGGTCTATATGATAGTAAGGAGAAATGTACTGAGGGCGTCAAACAGTATGCAGGAAAGGGTCAAGAATACTTCAAACATTGAAGTTCTCTGGGAGAGCAATACTCAGGAGGTGCTTGGAAATGAGATGGGTGTTACCGGTGCAAGACTTGTTCGCAAAAGTGGTGAGACTTTTGAGATCAATATCGACGGTTTCTTCCTTGCAATAGGTCACCATCCTAATTCAGATGTCTTCAAACAGTGGATTAATACCAATGAAGAAGGTTATATAATTACCGATGGCAAGACTACGGCTACAAATGTTGCCGGTGTATTTGCGGCCGGCGATGTTCAGGATACGAGATACAGACAGGCAATAGTTGCTGCAGCTGGCGGTTGCAGGGCTGCAATGGATGCTGAGAAATTTTTACTTTCAGCTGAATAATTTGGCTTGTTATTTGCCTAACTGGGGGATAAGTACATTAAAATAACAGACAATGCGTTTCAAGACAATCACAATTTCGCTTTTAGCACTTCTGGCATTAGCCTCATGCAATAACAAGTTTGAATCCTTGCTCCAGGGCTATGATATTCCTGCAAAGTACAAGGCTGCATTTGACTTATATGATGCCGGGAAGTTTGGAAAAGCCGCAGAAATGTTCGAATCCCTCTCTATTGCTACAAAAGGAACTGCCCAGGATGATACAGTCCAGTTCTACTGGGCAATGAGTAATTACAATTTCCACGACTATGTTACCGCAGAGAGCAATTTCTCTCAGTTCATTGAGGTCTTTCCTCAGAGTCCTTTTACAGAAAAGTCCAACTATCTGATGATTGATTGTCTTTACAGAGAGACACACAGGTATGAACTTGATCAGACACCTACACACAGAGCATTGATTGCAATCAATCAGTTCCTGATGGAAAATCCGGAGTCTGAGTACAAACAGCAGTGCCTTGATATGCAGACCAATCTGAATCAGAGACTTGATGAAAAGGCATTTAATTCCGCCTGGCTTTATTATCACATGGAGGATTATCTTGCAGCTCGTTACGCTTTCAAAAATGTCCTGAAAGAAGATGCTGACAATATTTACAGAGAAAAGATTCTTTACTTTACTGCCATGTCTTCCTACAAATTTGCTCAGTTGAGTGTTGCCGCAAAGCAGCACGACAGATATCTGGAATTTGTGGATGACTATTTCAATTTTATCAGTGAATATCCTGAAAGTGATTATAAAAAGGAACTGGACGGTTTTTATGAGAAAACACAGAAACTTATTAAAAAAGAGTAATTTATATGGATAATGTTAAACAGCCTGTTGCAAACAACACAGTTACAAGGGAGCTTTCAAAACTTGCAGCTCCTACCGGTAATATCTATGAAACAACGGTTATCATCGCCAAAAGAGCGAATCAGATAGCTGCTGATTTGAAGCAGGAGTTGAGTAAAAAGCTTGAAGAGTTCTCAAATTATGCAGATACTCTCGAGGAAACATTTGAAAACAAAGAGCAGATAGAGATCTCGAAGTACTATGAAAAGTTACCGAAACCGACTCTGACTGCCATTAAGGAGTTTGAAGAGGGAAAAATATATTATCGTAAAGCTGAATAATATGTTTACCCGATGCTCAAGAGATTGACCATACAGAATTATGCTTTGATCGAGGCTCTGGATATTCCTTTCCCTGATCATCTTATCATAATTACGGGTGAGACTGGCGCCGGCAAATCTATTTTGCTTGGCGCTTTGTCGCTTCTTTTGGGCGGTAAAAGTGATATTTCAGTATTGAAGGATAAAAGCCGAAACTGCATAGTCGAGGCTGAGTTCAATACACCCGATGAATTGCTTGTCAGACGTGTGATTACTCCTCAGGGCCGTTCACGCTTCTTTATTAACGACGAACCTGTTTCTTTGGAGGAGGTCAAGAATCTCGGATCATCACTTGTGGATATCCACTCTCAAAACAGTCATTCAATGCTCGCTGATAAGCAATTCCAGCTCTCTGTCCTTGACTCCTTCGCAGGCAACGACCAGTTGCTGAATGAGTATTCAGAACTCTTTGTTGCTTTTCAGGAAGCACTTTCAAGACTGAAATCGATTGATGAGCAGATAGCAGAACAGGAGAAAAATAGAGATTACACTGAATTTCAATATAACAGACTGAATGAAGTAAAGCTTGTGGCTGGTGAAATGGAAGAGCTTGATAGAGAGCATAATGAACTCGCAAATGCAGAGGAAATAAAAAACAGCCTTAGCCAGGTTATATCACTTTTTGACAACGGAGAGGTTTCAGTAAGTTCAGTATTAAAAGAGATTGAGGCCATTCTTCAGAAATGCAGGAATTATTTGCCTGAACTGGATCAGTTTGTTCAACGTATTTCATCGTCTCGAATTGAACTTAAGGATGTTGAAGAAGAGGTTGAAGCAAGACAGGAAAAGGTTGAAGTTTCTCCTGACAGGTTGCAAAAGGTGGAAGAGAGACTTGCGGTTTTATACGAACTGCTGAGAAAATACGGAAAAGAAAAGGTTGAGGATCTGATTGAACTCAGAAATGAATTTGAAAAAGAACTTGCGCTGACTGATAATAATAAAGAGCAGAGGGAAGAACTTAAAAGAAAGTGTGATGAGCTTGACACTAAATGTGCAGGAGTGGCGAAAAAGCTTCATGATTCAAGGGTTGCCAAAGCTCCGTTGCTTGCGAAACAAATAGAGAATCAGATTAAATATCTTGAGATAGAACACGCTGTGTTCAAGGTAGAGGTCGGAAATGCGGGGAGCAGGGGAAAAGATGGCTATGACAACGTGCTCTTTTATTTCTCCGCAAATGGAGATTCGGCGCTAAAGGAACTTTCAAAATGCGCATCAGGAGGTGAAATGTCGCGTATTATGCTTTGTATTAAGGCTATCATGGCAAAAAACATGGGGATGCCAACCATGATCTTTGATGAGATAGATACAGGTGTTTCCGGAAGCATAGCGGACAAGATGGGTTCTATGATTGTAAGAATGGGTGACGATATGCAGGTGCTGGCCATTACACATTTACCGCAAGTGGCAAGCAAGGGCACTGTTCACTATCTGGTGACAAAAAGTTTTGGTGATAATAATGAAGCGAAGACAAATATCAGTGAGATTTCCGGAGAAACACGTGTGCTCGAGATAGCAAGAATGTTGAGTGGATCCAGACTGACTGATGAAGCAATTGCGAATGCCAGAGTATTATTAAGTGAGAAATAAATGATAAATAATATTTAAAATGAGATTAATTATTGAAGATTCCTATGGTAAGATGTCACAGTGGGCTGCAGCTTACATAGCAAAAAAGATCAATGATTTTGGTCCTACACCTGACAAGCCTTTTGTTCTTGGATTGCCGACCGGTTCTACACCGATAGGTACCTATAAGGAGTTGATCCATCTATACAAGATTGGCAAGGTGTCTTTTCATAACGTGGTGACTTTCAATATGGATGAATATATAAGTATCCCTGAGGATCATCCTGAGAGCTATCATACGTTTATGTGGACCAATTTCTTCAGCAAGGTGGATATCAGAAAGGAAAATGTCAATATCCTTAACGGAAACGCACTTGATCCTGAGGCTGAATGCGAGAGATATGAAAACAAGATAAAGTCGTATGGCGGAATAGATCTTTTTATGGGCGGTATCGGTCCTGACGGACATATTGCATTTAACGAGCCGGGGTCTTCACTTACATCGAGGACGAGAGTCAAATCTTTGACTACAGATACTATTATCGCAAATTCCCGCTTTTTTGATCATGATATAAACAAAGTGCCAAAGACTGCAATGACAGTCGGTGTCGGTACTGTTATGGATGCAGATGAAGTGCTTATTCTTGTCAATGGTCACAATAAGGCGCGGGCACTGTGCCATGCTGTTGAAGGATCTGTAAGTCACATGTGGACCATATCGGTTCTTCAACTTCATCAAAAAGGCATCATCGTATGTGACGATGCTGCTACCGTTGAGCTTAAAGTAGGAACAGTCAATTATTTCAAGGATATAGAAAAAGGGAATCTTGATCCCTCAAATCTTTTATAAAATATTATTTCAACATGTATCGTAAAGCAGCATTGGCGTCTTTGCGCTCCTTTCTCAAGGAGAGCAATAATAATGTTATGATAATTCCGTCGAATGATTGCCATTTCGGCGAATATGTTCCTGATTATTATAAAGTCAGAGGATGGCTCAGCGGTTTTGACGGTTCTGCTGGCACTCTTGTCGTAACTCAAGATAGGGCTGCACTGTGGACAGATTCACGTTATTTTATTCAGGCGGCCGATCAGTTGAAAGGTTGTGGAATTACTTTGATGAAAATCAAGATGGAAGGTACTCCATCAATACCTGAATGGATTAATTCTGTCGCTCCTGAGAGCAGAGTGGCAATTGATGGTAATCTCTTTTCGAGAGCTGATTTTATAGCTTTATCAAAAGAGTTGACTCCATCACTACTTGTGCCGATTGAGGATCCTTTTGTTGTCCTTTGGAAAAACAGACCGGAGCTTTCATTTGAGACAATTTATCTTATAAAAGAGGAGCATAGTGGAGAGCCTGTCAAATCAAAATATAGGAGGGTGGTAGATAAACTCGGAGTCAAGGGCCGCTTTGCCTTTGTTATTTCGACCTGTGACGATATAATGTGGCTTTGTAATATAAGAGGGAATGATATAGAGTATAATCCTGTTGCGCTCTCGTATTGTGTGGTAAATGAGAAAGGAATAGTTCTTTTCTGCAGAAAGGAAGCACTTTCGAAGGATGCCGGTGATTATCTTGTAAGCCAGGGAGTCGAAATCAGAAATTATGAAGAGATCGGACAGTATCTGTCTGATCTTGATAGTAATATTGTAAGAATAATCCCGTCAGCCTCCATTTCTGTCAACAATTTCAACAAGGCGTGTCCTCCTGGTGTGAAATGTGTTGAAGATCCAACAGTCGGAGGTACTGTCGCTATGCTGAAATGCAGGAAGAACAGGACCGAGATCGATGGATTTCGCAAGGCATTTCTTAATGACGGCATCGCGTGGTGCAAGTTTCTTAAATACATAGATGACAACATCGATTCAGGCACTCTTAACGAATATATGCTTCAGATGAAGTTAATTGAGTTCAGAAGTCAGAATGCTGATTATATGGCAGAGAGTTTTGAACCAATTATTGCATATAATGCAAATGCGGCGTGTGCCCACTATAGCGCTACAAATGAGAAAGATGCCGCCAAAATTTCCAGAAAAGGTTTTTTGCTCATGGATACAGGAGCGCATTATCCTTACGGGACCACCGATACTACGAGGACAATAGCATTATCATCTCCAACTGCCTCACAGAAAGTGGATTATACTCTTGTCTTAAAAGGGATGATAGATCTTGCCGAAGCGTTTTTCCCTGCCAATACCCGTGGCTCTCAACTTGATATTCTTGCTCGAGGCCCAATGTACAGGACAGGTAAAATGTATTTTCATGGCACAGGTCATGGAGTAGGCCATCATCTTTGTGTCCATGAAAGTCCGCAATTCAGACTGGAAGAGAATCCTGTCACACTCGATGCAGGTATGGTAATGTCTGATGAGCCTGCAATCTATATTGAGGGAGAATACGGAATAAGAACAGAGAATGTTATAACGATTGTGCCCTATATGGAGACGGCTTTCAATAAGTTTTTCAAATTTGAAACACTTACCCTTGTGCCGATTGATACTGCTGCGGTTGACAAGTCTTTATTGACCGAGGGTGAGATTGGATGGCTTAATAAATATAATAGCAGTGTCTATAAGGCATTGGCTCAATATCTGACAAAGGAAGAGGCTAAGTGGTTGAAATCCAAGACTGCAGCTATATAGAAACAATCTATTTGACTTCGATCGTATAATCTGGCAGATAAATAATTTCTCTGGAGGCTTTGTTGATAAATCCCTTATTATCGCCAACCCTCTCAAAGTGCATATTTGACTGGAGCGAAGTGAGTGTGAATCTGTCAATAACCTTTGTGAAATTCTTTCCTAATTTGCGGACAGCTTTTAAGAAGAATGATCCGATATCATATCCCTGAAATGAGTATGGAGTGGGTTCTCCGCTGAACAGCGCTCTATATTGAGTGATAAACTGAACAGTCTCTTTCGATGCATAATCTATTCCGTATGCCGAGAAGATATGCATATTCGTATTATGAAAAGCCTCACTCTCAATGGTTGAGAAGTTCCTTATCTTGTGGCTTCCATAAGTTATGATTTCAAAGGAGGCGTTTTGATGACCATCTTCTTCGAGGGATAAAAGGTTGATGTTTCTTATTGCATCAGATGCAAATGCTTCCTGTTCAGAAGCTACGATTATTCTATTGGCGGAGTTGCGGCTCAGTTTGGCGCGGATTGATTCTATGATAGTCCTGCCACCATG
>CAZPLM010000118.1:0-4026 GCA_964587275.1 uncultured Muribaculaceae bacterium
CGCAGTTCCTGCACTTTTATTGTATATGCCGCTAATGCTCTCTCCATAAATGGTTTTCAATGCATCAGCAATTTTTGACAGTGAGAGATACATCCCCGCCGAGTGGGCTTGAATGACAAGTATGCCGTTATAATAATCAATGATAAGTCCCGGCAATCCGTCTCCTTCTCCATGGACGAGTCTGTAGCAGTTAGTATTTGCATTTGGAAGTCCTGATGCTTTTCTTGCCCTGAATGCGGCATTCAGCCTCTCTTGCCAGAAATCCGGCATCATTGCAGAGGTGTCGAAACTCAGTACTCTGACAGCGATGGATCCAATTTGATAATGTCCGCAGGCAAGAAGTTCTCCGCCTGCTGAAAATACCGGAACGATGTCTCCTTCTTCAAGATTACCCTCCGTTGAGGCTATTGCCCCTGAAAAAATCCACGGATGGAATCTTTTTAAAGACTCCTCACGACCTTTTTTCAGAACTATCCGTTTATTGTCCATTTATTCCTAATTATTTGTCTATTGAAGCGGAAGCGCCGGCAAGATTGTGGCTGCCTGTCAGCTTGTGGCGACGACATGGCTTTTCTTCTTCATTTCTCGGTGAAACAAGCAGGGCTTTGTACATTTGAAGGCATATCCAGGCATCTGTCGCAGCATATAATTGCTGAGCTTCGCTTAATTTGACTGCCTCCCAGTTTGAGAGCTGTTGAGATTTGGATACCTTGGTTTTCAGAATGATGGCAGCCAATTTCTTGACGCTTTTATCCTTGATCCCGTACTCTTCGGCAAACTGTTGCAAATCCATAAATCTTGATGGCTCAAAAGGGAGATATTTCTGCAATCCCCTGATATCATCGTGAACCGCTGCTCCGACTTTTGTAATGCAGTCGCTTGAGAGAATATCTGCAAGTTCTTGAGGCAAACCAAGAGTGTTCAGTCGAAAAAGGTAGGCATTCGTTTCATTCGACAATTGAAGAAGCGCAGTCATCCCATGATGTGCATTTGCCTGAAATACAGGCTTGGTCTCCGTGTCAAATCCAATTATTCTGCTGTTGTTCAAGTCTCTGATGGCGCTGTCAAACTCTTTTCCAAGTTTTGAAATAACAGTTATCCTGCCATTAAAGGCTGACATCTCCAGATTATCTATCTCTTCCGCTGTAATCGCTTCGTGAAAAAACATTATAAATATTTAAGTTGACAATTAATTTAATGTAGGGTATATCATTGAGAATGAGTAAGGAAGTAGTGAGTCAATCCTTGCCAGATTATTCTCGTCGATATTTGTTCTTGAAAATGGCACCTGTTTGGTCGTAATATCTTCTGTTCCGACATTTCTCCCGTATTTAAACTCGTAAGTAAGTTTACCGTCTGATGTCAGACAGGTGTCTGCAAGTGTAATATTAGGAACAGATATATATGACTGAAGTTCCTGTCCCGTAATTCTCAATGCAAGATTGTTGTCAGTTCGCAATGTGTTGTAACATTCAATGGCAGTGTATAGGGCAGGGTCTATAAAGACCAGGTCTTTTGCCAGAAGACTTCTATAGACATAATTGCCGTCTTTCTTGTAATTTCTCATCTCCTCAATAACCTTTTCAAGTGTCTGAAGTGCAAACGGGTAGTGTGTGCAACCGAGAATAATAGCTTTAATTGGAGATTTCGATCCGCCGGCACGGTATTTTTCTATCAGCGAAACAAGATTGAATCTTGCGTAATTGTCTGAGCTGTTGAGCTGAAGTTCGGAATAACCTCCATTCGCCTTTTTGGTGTATAACATATTGTGGCCTGAGAAGTCGAAGTTATATACATCCATCAGGTTAATATTGAGGGAATCATCTCCATTGCCTATACGAGGTCCGCGATAACCGGGGCGTGGTGCTGTATATTTGCTTGATACATAATCATCTTCCCTGTCAACAGCCTCTGCAAAACCATACCCTTTTTGGCTGATGATGCCTATCTGGAAAGGAATATTTCTGGCAGCAACAGAATCTTTTATCGTTTTTTCGTATGCCCCGGATGTTATTGTTCCCGGTGTTGCAAGAACGCCGATTGTACACGGTTCGCTTATGCTGTCTGACTGGAACCGGTCAAGAGTGGCTTTTACCCCGGCATTGATTACGCCGATCACTTTTACGCCTGTATTGCTTAATTCGAGCATTTTGGATATGTCTCCGAGTCCGTAGGCAGTAGCAGTATTGCAGGCAATTACAATTATCTTGACTTTTTCTTTTATGCCTGAAGGCGCTGATTCAAATGTGTTTATGTAGTATTTGTCACCGAGGAGAAATAGAGCATCCTTAACGGCGAGTTCTCTCAAATAATCACTCTTGCCTTCTGCATCATAGTTGCCATAAGGCATATTTGCCTGGTCCGCAAGGTATATGAAATGTTCTCCTGCAAAATCAAGGATCTTGTCTTCGCCTCTTTTGCCTGTAATGTTGTCATATTTATCGAGCGAAAGAAATTTCTCAAGTACTGTAAGACCTCCTGTCCCGGAGTCAAATACTCCGATAGGGAGGTGTGACAGGTCTTCCGGATAACTGCCAAAATTACCATAAAACGCTGAGGTTGAATCATACAGCGCTTTTTCCATGACAGGTGTCAATTCTGCCTGAACAGGGGTTTTTTCCTTGCAGGAGATTATGAAAAAAGAGGCAACCGTTAAAACTGATAATAAACAACGTTTCATAAAAAATCTATTATTTATTTGTATGCAAAGATACCATATTCACTCTTAATAAGTACTTCCGACTGGGCGGCTTTTTCAACATGGCCGAGGATTCTGGCTTCAATCCCGTATTTTTCAGAAACAGAGATAATATCAGATGCGGCCTGTTCCGGAAGATATATTTCCATTCTGTGACCCATATTGAATACCTTATACATTTCATTCCAAGGTGTGCCTGATTCCTGTTGAATGACACGGAATAACGGAGGAACCGGAAACATATTATCCTTTACAACTCTAAGTCCTGAAATGAAGTTCAATACTTTGGTTTGTGCTCCGCCTGAACAGTGGATCATTCCGTGAATGGACGGGCGATATTTTGAAAGGATCTCTCTGATTACAGGGGCGTATGTTCTGGTAGGAGAAAGGACGAGTTTGCCGTAAGTCATACCGGTCTCGGGTTCTATCTCGTCAAGCCGTTTCCCTCCCGAGTAAATGTATTCTCCGGCTATTTGCGAATCAAAACTTTCAGGATACTTGTCAGCAAGGTAATCTGCAAATACATCGTGTCTTGCTGATGTCAGACCGTTGCTGCCCATTCCGCCATTATATTCCTCCTCATAAACCGCCTTCCCATAAGATGATAGAGCCACAATTACGTCACCTGCGCTGATATTGCCGTTGTCAATCACCTCGCTTCTTTTCATCCTTGCGCATACTGTGCTGTCCACCACGATTGTCTGCACGAGATCTCCGATATCGGCAGTCTCTCCTCCTGTAAGGATAAGGTTGATTCCCTGTTTTTTCATCAGTTCGACGAAATCGGATGACCCGTTAATAACAGAGTTGATCACTTCTCCTGTAATGCGTTGTCTGTTGCGTCCGATTGTAGAGGAGAGGAGAATATTGTCAGTTGCACCGACACATATCAGATCATCCGTGTTCATTACAATCGCATCCTGGGCAATCCCCTTCCAAACACTCATATCGCCGGTTTCTTTCCAGTAAATATAAGCAAGGGAACTCTTTGTGCCTGCTCCATCGGCGTGCATCACAACACAATAATCAGGATCGTTTCCAAGGTAATCAGGTACTATCTTACAGAAGGCATTTGGGAAAATACCTTTGTCCATTGACTTTATTGCCTTGTGAACATCTTCTTTAGAGGATGAAACCCCTCTTTTTGAATAGCGGTCCGCTTCTGTATTTTTCATATTATTATCTTAAAAAGAGCAATTCTCTATATTTTGGCAATGGCCATAGTTCATCATCTATAACCATTTCAAGCTTGTCTGCATTTTTTCTGATCCTCTCCATATATGGCAGCACGGTATCAGTGTATACGAGGGCTTTTTTGCCGAAGTCTT
>CAZPLM010000118.1:4036-6960 GCA_964587275.1 uncultured Muribaculaceae bacterium
GGAATCCACATCAGTGCGAAGACTGTTGATGTAACCTGAGATCTCCCTGATCATATCCAATTGTTTTTCAGATATCTTCGTATATTCTTCATCTGAAAAGACGGCCTTCATTCCTTTAACATTATCAATCAGAGTATTCTGGAATTTTATTGCAGTAGGAACCACGTGATTGACAACAAGATCTCCGAGAACACGCGCTTCGATCTGAAGTTTCTTGGTGTATATCTCGTTGCGAATCTCATAGTGAGCATTGACCTCTCTCTCAGTCAGTACATTGGTCGAAGTAAACATTTCAATCGACTCCTTTGTCAAATATTCCTTAAATGATTCGGGGACATTCGTAACACCTTTCAATCCTCTCTTTTTAGCCTCTGCAATCCACTCTTTGCTGTATCCGTTGCCTTCGAATCTTATAGGTTTTGAGTCAATCAGAAACTCTCTGATTACATTGAGGATAGCTTCATCGTGACTTGTCCCGTTTTCAATCTGACTGTCGACTTTTTCTCTGAACAGTTTGAGTTGCTCCGCTACCGCACTGTTCAGGATAAAAATTGATGACGCTACATTTACAGAGGATCCGACAGCTCTGAATTCAAATCTGTTTCCTGTGAAGGCAAATGGAGATGTCCTGTTTCTATCTGTGTTGTCCTGCAAAATCTCCGGTATGGTGTTGATGACACTGAGCTTGTCTTTTGTAAACTCTTTAATATCGTCTTTTTCTTCCTGAGTTATTGATTCGATTGAATTCAACGCTTGGTCGAGTGTCCTGCCTATAAAGATTGACATTACTGCAGGAGGCGCCTCATTTCCGCCGAGACGGTAGTAATTGTTTAATGAAGCAACACTTGCCATCAGCAAATAGTGATGTTTGTAAACCGCGCGGATTACGCAGGATAAAATGCTGAGGAACTGAAGATTAGTCTTCGGTGTTTTGCCCGGTGAGAGGAGATTTTCTCCTTTATCCGTCATTAGAGACCAGTTGCAGTGTTTTCCTGAACCGTTAACTCCGAGGAATGGTTTCTCATGAAAAATAACCTTTAAATGATGCCTTTTTGCAATCTTGCGCATCAATATCATAAGAAGCTGGTTGTGGTCAACAGCAAGATTTGCCTCTTCATAAAGAGGTGCACATTCAAACTGATTGGGAGCAACCTCATTGTGACGTGTCTTCAACATAATGCCGAGCTTGTATGCTTCGGTTTCAAAATCTTTCATAAATGCCATGACACGCTGAGGAATAATACCGAAATAGTGGTCTTCAAGCTGTTGGTCTTTGGCTGCTGTATGCCCGATCAGTGTTCTGTTGCAGATTTGCAAATCAGGGCGGGCACGGAAGAGGGCATCGTCAACAACAAAGTTTTCCTGTTCCAGTCCCAAATTGACCTTGACCCTTTTTACCTCCGGATCAAAAAGATTGACAACGCTTGCCGCCGCTTTGCTCACTGCATCAAGAGATTTGAGGTGAGGAAGTTTCATGTCAAGGGCGTCACCTGTATAGGAAATGAATATTGTTGGAATACATAATGTCTGGTCGAAAATAAAGGCAGGGGAGGTGGGATCCCATGCGGTATAGCCTCTTGCCTCGAATGTGCTTCTCATTCCTCCATTGGGAAAACTTGATGCGTCAGGTTCCTGTTGTACGAGGGTTTTACCGCTGAAACTTTCAACTGCTTCACCCGAAGCGGTTATGTCAATAAAACTTTCATGTTTTTCAGCTGTGGAATCAGTCAGAGGCTGGAAGAGGTGGGTATAATGGGTAGCACCCATTTCAACTGCCCATGCTTTCATTCCGGAAGCTATTTCATCTGCATATTCCCGTCCTATCTGTTCTCCTTGCATTGCATTGATAACTGCCTGATATGTAGTTGGTGAGAGGTATTTTTTCATTTGGTCCGGTCCAAAAACATACTCTGCAAAGTACTCGGAAATTGGTTTGTCTTCAACGTAAAAACGTTCAGCCTTGTGAGATGCGAACTCATCAAGCGCTCTTTGACGGAAACTGCTCATTTGATAGTGGTTTGAGTTATTGGTTATGAATTATCAAAGTGCAAATTTAATTTATATTATTTAATTACTTTCTCCTTTTTTATACATTTGTATTGCTTTTTTAGAAACTATCTATAATGAAATCTTTACTACTGTTTTTTCTATTGCTTATTCCGTCTCTTCTTTTCGGGCAGAACAATGTCCAGAAATTTATTGACGAAGAGATGAAAACCGACTCTCTTTTTATTAATTCTGTAACTGGAATTCTTGCAGTGGATCAGAATGGAAATGAAATCGCATCGTGGAATCCTGATATGCCGCTTCTTACTGCTTCTACCATGAAGACTATTACTACAGGTACCGCAATGTCTGTTTTAGGACCTGACTATCGATTTGAGACTAAACTTGCCTATTCAGGCAGAATTGACGGTAAAGTCCTTAAAGGAGATTTGTATATCATTGGCGGTGCCGATCCGACACTTGGTTCGCTTGATACAATTGCAGTTCCGATCGACTCCGTTTTCGGAGTATGGGCTGATGCTCTTGAGTCTGCTGGTATAAAACGAATTGACGGTATGGTAATAGGTGATGACCGCTTTTTTGAAGATGAAACCATTCCTGACGGATGGTCGTGGGGAAATATAGGAATGTCATACGGCAGCGGTCCTTCAGGCCTTCCTTTTGCAGAAAATCTCTCCTACTTCTTTGCTACGCCCGGACAGGCTGTCGGTGAACAGGTTGCGATAGTTCCACTTGCTCCCTACACTCCGGATATGATCTACATCAACGATGCAGTTACAGGTGATCCAAAGACAGGTGACGAGACAGGATATTATGTTTCTAACCTTGCAAGAGTCGGGAAATTCACGGGGACTTATGCTATTGATAAAAAAGCAGATACCCTTGTTATCTCAAATAAGTTTCCTCCTTCGACATGC
>CAZPLM010000119.1:0-6925 GCA_964587275.1 uncultured Muribaculaceae bacterium
TTCAGCTCTATGTTGTTGAGAGGCTGAGGTTTGGCGTCCTGTGTCGAGAGGAAAGCCCTGCTTCTGGAAGTTACTGCCGATTTACTCTCTTTTACCTTTGGCTCTTCAACCAGAGTATTCCATTCGCCGCAATATGGGCATTGTCCCATCCATTTAGGGCTCTCATTTCCGCATGAGGTGCAGAACCACGCTGTTTTTGCTTTTGCCATTTTCCCGTCATTTATTCAGTGTAAATATATCTTTTTTCACTAACTTTACCAACCTTAAAATTATTTATGATGAAACGTTTTTTGATGCTGACCTTACTGGCGCTTCTCTCTTTTGGCGCTATAGCTCAGATTACATCCACTGCTCCTGCGGATCGGAATTATTCGACTGAAATTGCAAACATTGACAACTACATTCAAAAGGTTATGAATGACTGGAAAATCCCCGGGATGGGAGTTGTCATCATGAAGGACGGCAAGATCCTTCTTGAAAAAGGATATGGACTGAAAGATCTTTTAAAGCCTGACAGCCATGTTGATGAAAACACTCTTTTCCAGATCGGTTCGACTTCAAAGTCGTTTACCGCTGCAGTTATGGCGCAGCTGGTCGATGAAGGCCTTGTAAATTGGGAAGATACTGTAAAAAATATTCTACCGGACTTTGAAATGTATGATCCATGGGTTACTGCCAATATGCAGGTTAAGGATATTATGACTCACAGGTCGGGACTTGCAGGGCAGATAGGGACATATATTCCCAATCTCGGATATGACAGAGATGATATTTATCAAATGTTCAAATTGATCCCGCCTGCATACAGTTTCAGAGGTGATTTTCAGTATAACAATATTACATTTATTATAGCAGCGAAGATAATTGAAAAGCTGACCGATAAGAGTTGGGAGGAAAATATGCAGGAACGTATTTTTGACAAGCTCGGAATGAATGAGTCTTCTATAGGAGGAGAGGCATTCAGAAATGATGCAAATGCTGCTCTGCCGTATGGTTTCAGCTATAAGGATGGAGGTATTTCGGTAGAGCCGATGTATGGAGATGAACAGGCCTTGTGGTGGCTGACTGTCATAGGACCCGCAGGTGGTATTAACTGTACACCGTCTGACCTTATTAAATGGGCTGAGTTTCACCGTAATATGGGGAAGGTTGGAAATGTTCAGGTCATAAGCGAGAAACAGATGAAATATTTGCACAAAGGACAGATGATCACTGCTCAGAATGATGAAAAGACTACTTTATATGGTCAGGGCTGGTATATTGAACAGACAAAAAAAGGGCGTCTGTATTATCATACCGGGACGACATGGGGAATGACAACTCTTTGTCTGTGGCATCCTGAACTGGGCCTTTCCATGACAATCAATGTCAATTCGGAGGCATCTTCATATCCGCGCTTTTCTATAATGAGACGTGCGATTGATCTTTTCTCAGGTCTGCCTGACTATGATTACAGCAGTGAGCTTTATGATGAATGGTTAGTTGAAAGTCGTCAGGATGAGGTAAAAGAGCAGGAGAAAGAGTCGCTGGAAATGGCAAGTCCACGGATTCCTGCGCCAAAGGAGAGAATGATTGAAGGGAAATATTCAAAAGGTCCTCTCTTCGGTGATGCATGGGTTACAAAAGAGGGAGGCAAACTTTATATTAAGATCGGGAAGCAGGGATTCCAACGAAAACTTATTCATAAAAACGGCAACAAATATAATTTCCGTTGTGACGGAAATGGTTTTGATGTGACATTCAGCTTTGATCCTGAACAGAAAAAAGCCGTTTCGTTTGAAGTTGATTTTGGTGAGGGTGAAGACTTCGGCCCATGGACTCGAGTAAGTAAATAATTAATAATCAATAATATGAGAAAAACAGTTCTTATTTGCCTCTGCCTGTTGTTTTCAGGCTCTCTTATGGCTAAAGATCCTATTATCGGTGTATCTTGTTATATGGAAGATGGTCAGCATGTTATAGGTGATACATACATTAAATCCATTCGTGCCGCAGGAGGAGTTCCGGTGATTATACCTCTTACAAATGATGACGCACAGATTGCTTCAGTAATGGATGTGATAGATGCTCTTGTGATGACAGGTGGAGAGGATGTCGATCCTCTGAAATGGTTTGGAGAGGAGCCCGTAAGACAGTTGGGCGAAATCGCTCCTGAAAGAGACGGTTTTGATATGAAACTGATCTATGCTGCAGTTGCTAAAGGTATTCCTGTTCTCGGCATCTGCCGTGGTGAACAGTTGATCAATGTTGCATTTGGCGGTACTTTATATCAGGATATTCCTTCTCAGGCTCCTGATACGTTTGTAAAACACCGTCAAGGTCCTACCACAAGTGCATATCCTACTCATTCAATTACTGTTGAGAGTGGCTCAAGGCTGGAAAAGATATTAAATACGACTACAGTTCCGGTCAATTCATTCCATCACCAGGCGGTAAAGGATGTCGCTCCTTCTTTCAAGGTTACCGCAGTAGCCTCCGACAAAATAATCGAGGCTATTGAAAGGGTGGCTCCTTTAAAGGGTTACAAGGATGGTGGAGAACTCATTATGGGAGTACAGTTTCATCCTGAAGCTCTTTACGGCAAGGGTGGAGATGAGAGATTTCTTGAAATTTTCAAATATTTGGTTAAAGAGGCTGAATAAAATCAGACTGTAATTTTTTCTCCCTCTGATTTTGCAATTATTATTGCTCCGCAACTGTCTCCGTATGTGTTTATCATTGTACGTGGCATATCGCAGAGTTGTTCTACTGCAAGAACAAGACCTATTCCTTCAAGCGGAAGTCCTACGACGTTGAGGACGATAGTCAGCATTACCATTCCGGCCATCGGGATTCCGGCTGTACCTATTGCAGCGAGCAGGGCGGTAAAGACGATTATTATCTGTTGCATAAGTGACAGATCTATACCGTATGCCTGAGCAATAAAAATTGCCGTGACACATTCATACAATGCGGTCCCATTCATATTGATGGTGCTTCCGAGCGGAAGAGTAAAACTTGCAATCTTGTTTGATACACCGCATTTCTCTTCAGTATCGCGAATATTAATTGGAAGAGCAGCTCCTGAAGAGCAGGTTGAAAATGCAGTAAGCAAAGCGGTTGACATTTTTGAAATATGTTTCCATGGAGATACTTTGGCAAGGGTACGCACAAGAGTGGGAAGAACTATGCCTCCCTGGATCAGAAGTCCTGCCCATACGACAAGAACGAAGATTCCGAGACTTCCTGCAATTCCTACAAGGGCTTTTGTGTCTCCGGCCTGTTTGCCGACCACATTAGCTACTATGGCAAAGACACCGTAAGGTGCAAGTTTGATAATGAAGAATGTGACCTTCATTATTACTTCATAGATTGCCTGGAAGATGTCTTTCAGGGTTGTCTGATATTTTATGTTGACCTTGTTGATAAAGAAGCCGAAAATGATGGCAAAGAAAATGATCGAAAGCAGATTGCCTGAGGACAAAGATTCAAAGATGTTTGACGGTACGATTCCCACAATCTGGTCAATGAATGAAACTTTCGCTCCTGAAAGTTCGGTGACAGTCTCGGTAAGTTTGAGGTCAGCGCCTACTCCGGGTCTGATAGTGTTGACCAGCAGCAGTCCGATAGTGGCTGCAATAATTGTGGTTATGATGTAGTAGGCAAATGTTTTTCCTGCTATTCTGCCGAGAGAGTTCGACTCTCCCATTCCTGCTACTCCGAGGGCGATGGATGTGAATACGAGGGGAATGACAATCATCCTGAGGCCTCTGAGGAACATATCTCCGGCCCATTTAATATATGGAGACCATGTCTCGTATGAGATAAAGTGGCTCATTACAAGTCCGGTGACAATGCCGAGCCCTATTCCTATCAGTATTTGCCAATGAAGGGCAAGGCCCTTTTTCTTCTTTTTGTTTTGTTCTTCCGGCTTCATAAATTGGTGAGTGGGGTATTGAATGATTAATTATTTCTGCCTGATTCCTTTATCAGACTTGCAATATGTGAATTGAAAGAGTCCTTCTTTAGAAGCTCTTCAAGGGTAATCTTGATCCTGTATCTCCAATAATGTTTTGGATTTGACGGAATATTTATCCTCTCGTCTTCGGGTGTGCCGTTTCTTAAAATTGCCACTGTGTCAAACCAGTCTTGAACAGGCAGGACAGTAAGCATTGCAGGGGAGTTGAGGTGTTGAGTCACAATGGCTTCTACAATCCATGGTTCGCAACTGTGAGGCACTTCATCTGTAAAGCCGAGCATTTCCCTGAAGTATTTTTCTGATATTTTACTGTCCTCTTCCCACCAGCCTCTGAGCGTGCTTGTGTCGTGGGTCCCTGTCGTACAAACGCAAAGGTATGGGTACCATGCCGGGTTTCCGAAAGTCTGTTTCGGATCTTTCGGCATTCTCTGGATCTCGAGAGTGAGGATTCTGAGCATCGAAAGAACCTCCGGAACACAGGAAGGGATCATACCAAGATCTTCGGCACAGGTCAGCATATTGGTGGCTGATATCAGTTCAGGTAATTTTGCAAGGGCATGAGATTTCCAAAAATCATTGTTCCGTTTGTAGAAGAATTCGTCATACAGAGCATTGTAGGCTTTTTTCTGTTCTTGAGTCAATGCGTTGTATGAGTAGGTGTATTGAGCGGAAATTCGCGGATGAAAACATCCCATATAGCGAGGATCTTCGAGGAAGAGCACTTCTGAAACGAGTGCCATAAGCCCTTCCATTATGTTAGTCTCTTTGTTGCCAGTTTCGGAGAACCATTGACTGATTTTTTTCTGAGTATCGAATTCAGGTTTTAATGTGTAGATATCCAACTCGTTGGTGTCGAGAAACGTTTTTTGGACATATTCGCACTTCTCCCCGAACATCTCTTTTAACTGGTAGTAACGAATAAAAGGTTTGGCATCACGTTCATAATTGAAGTTATAGCCGAAGTTAAGGAGATCTTCGTATCTGTAAGGCAGTGCGGGATTGAAATGCCCCATCAGACCATATATCTGACCGGCAGGTATTTCCCATATTCTGAAAAAACCGAGGACATGGTCAATCCTGTATGCATCAAAATACTCGGACATTTTACTGAAACGCTTTTTCCACCAGATGTAACCGTCGGAGGCCATTTTTTCCCAGTTATATGTCGGGAAGCCCCAGTTTTGTCCATTTGCAGAGAAAGCGTCAGGCGGAGCTCCGGCCTGTGAGTCCATATTGAAATAGTATGGCTCTTTCCATGCTTCGACACTGCGCGGAGTTATTCCGATAGGAATATCACCTTTTATTGCAATTCCTTTTGAGTGTGCATAATTGCGGGCATCTGAAAGTTGTTTGTGAAGGAGATATTGGAGAAAAACGTAGAATCTCATTTTTTCCTTGAATTCCCTGCTCCTCTCCATTTTTTCAACCTCACTGTTGTCGTATGTAGCGTATTTGCCCCATTTTGAGAAATCTGCAGTTCCGTTTTTGTCTCTCAGTACACAAAATGCAGAGTATGGTGTAAGCCATTCTTTGTTCTTTTTCATAAACGGATAGAATTCCGGTTCTGCGAAGACCTCTTCTTCTCTTTCTTTGAACAATGCCTTGGCATAATCCATCTTACACCTCATAACTCTCTCGTAATCAATTTTTTCGAGTTCATTAAGTGCTGTTCTTTCCTTTTCAAATGCCTCTTTTTTCGATTTGTCCTTCAAAATACCGGCCTCATTCAGATTAAGGTAGAGAGGATGCAGGGCCATAACTGAAATTCCTCCGTACGGATAGGAGTCTGTCCAGGTTCCGGTAGAGGTGGTGTCATTGACAGGAAGGAGTTGAATGACTCTCTGCCCTGTAACAGCAGCCCAGTCTGCAAGAAGTTTAATATCGGAAAAATCACCTGCGCCGCAGTCATTTTCAGAGCGAAGAGAGAATACTGGAACCGCTGTCCCTGCAAAACGCGGGTTGGAGAGCGGAAATGCAGTTGCAGAGTGCTCTATTGAAAATGTCTCGTGCAATTTGACCGGAGGTATGTCGAGTGTCCTGTTTTGACACGACTCCCAAATGATTTTTCCCTTGCCGTTGCGTTTTATAAATTTATATTCAATCGATTCGGGCAGTTTTTCAGCCGGAAGGTTGATCTCCCATTTAGAACCTGAAGTAGGAGACATTCTGACAGCTTTCGACGGATTCCAGTTGCCTAGAGCGGGACAGTTGCCTGAGATCAGGATTATTGCATCTTTTTCTGTAAGTGGGGCGGTTGCCCTGATAATGATCTCTTTTGAATATTGATGAGTCCTGGTGGATGCGGAGTTGCCATGTCGGAAGAATATTCCGGAAAATGGAGCTGAAATGAATGGAGCAGTCGGGGTATTTCCCTGCCACTCGTCATTTAAGATTATTACCTTGCTTACCTTGTTGGCGGCAAGTTGTCTCGGCTCTCCGACTTCATGGATTGTCTCTCCATAATTGTTTTTGATAATGTATCTGTAAACAATAAGCCTCTCCTGTCCGGTTACGATTTTCAACTCTTTCTCCCACATGCCGTCTCCGGTATAAGTCATGGGTTCGGCTTTTGTTACTTCACCGGAACCGAGTTCAGGAATGGACCCGCTTATGAACATTGTCTGTCCGAAAGCAGTTTGGTAATTGACTGAGAATTTTAGTATCATTTTTGTCGATTCTTATTACAAAACTACCCTTATTTTTGCAATCATTAGGTTTTTTTTGAAAAGTTTTTTAAATTGCCATACATATTTGGTGATAATGAGAGGTTTTTTTAAAAGGACGGATAATAAGAGTTTGAATTTTTTCAAAGCTCTTCTGATTGTGTTGATTTTTTCGGCGGCTCACTTTTTATTTTGCTATCTGCTTCACGATACAAGATTTGGAGACGAACTTGTCCTGACTATCTTGACTGTCGCTATGATATTCTGTGTGATAAGATTTTATGGCAGTCCATTTGATGTTTTC
>CAZPLM010000120.1:0-6908 GCA_964587275.1 uncultured Muribaculaceae bacterium
GATTTTGAAATACTCGGACATACTATTGATGATGCTGTGGGTGAGGCTTTTGATAAATGCGCAAAACTGATGGATCTTGGATATCCTGGCGGTCCGATTATTGACCGACTTGCAAAAGAAGGAGATGAGACAAAATTTCGTTTTGCCAAACCGAATATTCCTGATTTGAACTACAGTTTCAGCGGTATTAAGACATCGCTCCTGTATTATCTGAGGGACAGGATTAAAGATGAACCGGATTTTATCGAAAAAAATAGGGCTGATATCTGTGCATCATTCCAGAAAGATTTGATAGATATACTGATGAAAAAATTCCTGCTTGCTGTAAAGCAAACAGGAATAAGGCAAATTGCCATTGCAGGCGGCGTTTCGGCAAATTCGGGTTTGAGAAACAGGATCACCGAGGAGGGAAAAAAACGCGGTTGGGATGTATATCTACCTGAATTTAAATTTACTACTGATAATGCGGCAATGATTGCCATTACAGGATATTTCAAATTCAATAAGGGCCTTACAGCTCAACTTGATATCGCCCCCGTATCAAGAGCTGCCGAATATGGCGATTGATTTTAGTGGCAACCTCCGCAGGATGAGCAGTCATCACCGCTGCAATTATGTGCGGCGCGTTCACCGTGCAATCCGTTTGTCAGTTCCTCGTCAGTAGCTTCTCTTACAAGTACTATCTCACCTGTAAAATGGAGGTCTTTGCCTGCCATAGGGTGATTGAAGTCCATTGTTACGTTATCTTCACCTACTGCGAGAACTTTGCCGGGCATAACACCGCCCATATTGTTCATCATAGGTATTGTGTTCCCAACTACCAGAAGATCTTCGCGGATCTTGCCGTCGATTTCAAATATTTCTTTTTTCAGTTCAATTATATTCTGATCTGAAACTTCTCCATAACCCTCTGCTGCAGAGAGTTTGAAATCAAAGTTGTCACCTTCTTTACGGTCTTTGATATTCTCTTCGAATTTTGGAAGCAGATATCCAAGCCCGAAGATGAATTCAAGAGGTTTCTCTTTTGTGGCCTGATCTGCCATCTCTCCGTCAACTTCCAGCTGGTAAGTCAAGTGTACTACTTTGTTGTCGTTAATTTCCATTTGTATAAATTGTTAGATGTTAATAATATTAATGTTTTTCCGTCTCTTCTTCTGAAGGAACAGGAATTCTGTGAATCTTGTAATTAAATGCTGCGATAAGTATTGCGATCGCCGGTGTTACGAAACAGAAAAATGAGTAGGGCAGGTAGTGCATCGTGGCAACTCCAAGCACTCCGGCCTGGACAACACCGCAGGTATTCCATGGAATAAGTACCGAACTTACTGTGGCAGAGTCCTCAAGAGTACGGCTCAGCAGTTCCGGCGCATATCCTTTTTTTCTGTATGCTTCACTGAATATTCTTCCGGGAAGCAGGATTGACATGTACTGATCAGCAAGTATGAAGTTGCAGAAGATGCATGTTACGACTGTAGACGCAACAAGTGAAACTGTATTCTTCATCAGACTGATCATCTTTAACGTTATCGTTTCAATCATCCCACTGGCCTGCATCGCTCCTCCAAATGCTGTAACACACAGGATTATCCACACTGTATTGACCATTCCCGCCATACCTTTGGTGGAAGTAAGTGAACTCATCAGCGCATTTCCCGTATCTATCTCTATCGGACTGGACATCATTTTCAGAGATGAGTAGAAAAATGCCGTTGCACTATTTGTTTCGGCTGTAATCTCACTGATTATTTGTGGCTGGAAACAGAATGCTGCAATGGCGCCCAGAAGTGCTGATAGAAACAGAGTAATAAATGGAGAAACTTTTTTTATTACCATAAAAATGGTGAAACAGGGGATAAGCAGCAGCCAGCCGGAAATTTTGAATGTTTGATGAAGGGCGGCAATCTGCTCATTTACCTCAATCGCAGATGAAGAGGGTAATGAATATCCTGCAATACCGTAAATAATCAGACAGATGATCAATGCAGGTATGGTGGTGATGATCATGTATTTCACATGTTTGTACAGATCTACACCGGCAACTGATGCCGAAAGATTCGTAGTATCAGAAAGGGGCGAGACCTTGTCTCCGAGATAGGCTCCTGATATAATGGAGCCTGCAAGCCATCCTGTGGGTAATCCTATGATTTCACCGGCACTTAGCATTGCTACTCCAATTGTCCCGACTGTTGTCCATGAACTGCCTGCCAGAAGCGATACCAGAGCGCATAACAGGAATGTAATCACGAGAAAAATCTGTGGATTGATCAGTTTAAGCCCGTAATAAATCATTGTCGGGACAATGCCTGAAAGCATCCAGGTAGATGTGAGCGCTCCTATCATCAGCAATATCATTATGGCCGATGCGGTCTTGCTGACATTTTCAGACATACTTGACTCAATCTTTTCCCATGGGATCTTAAGGACATAAATTGCGATCAGACTGGTAACGACTGCACTGAATAGCAGGGCGATCTGTGAAGCGCCTGATGTGACGTCCTCTCCAAAAATGTAAACGCCTGCTGCGAGAACCGCTACAAGGACAAGAACAGGAACGAGAGAGAGTAATAGCCCCGGCTTCTTCATCTGTTGTTAAATACCGCTTAAATTTATCTTTTCAAATGCAATTGAAGGGACTTTCCATGCGGAACTCTTCCACTCATCCGAACCAATTGCCAAAATATTATTCCACAAATCAATAACGTTCCCGGTAATGTTCATCTCTTTTACAGGATGAATAATTACCCCATTTTCAAAGTACAGCCCGCTCATTCCGTATGAAAAATCTCCGGTTGCAGGATTACAGTTTCCACCGTTGAAGTCTGTCACAAGTACGCCTGAGCCCGTCTCTTTTAAAATGGAATCCAAAGGTAATGTTTTTCCCGGTAATAACTCTTTGCCTCCAAAATCTTTGGGAAATATGTTCACCACGGATATCCCTTCAATCGTTGGCTCCATATTCATTTTGGAAGCATAATATGTTGTAAGAAAGTAGTTTTCAACAATGCCGTTTTCAATTATATTCCTGCTTTTTGTGGCAAGTCCTTCATCGTCAAAATATCGTGATGAACAGTTTCCTTTCAAGTGAGGCAGGTCTGCTATTGTAAGTTCCTTTTGAAATACCTTTTTTCCCAATTTCTTTTGCAGGAAGGAGCTTTTTTGCTCAATTGCTCCACCGTCGAGGGCTGACAGGAGGGGTGCAAGAAGTCTCGGTACAACCCTGTTTTCAATAACAATATTATATTTTCCGCTTTTCAACTTTACAGGGTTCATCATTCTTAATCCCCTTTCCAATGCGGTGCTGCTGCATCCCTTGATAATCAGCTTGTCAAGAAATACGGAAGCATCAAACCATGATGATCCAGGTCTGCTTCCGTCCTCTGCATTTAATGAACAATTTGAAGAGACTGAGATGAGGGTGTTGCTGCTCTCTCCTGAAAATCCATTTGTGTCTCCGAGATAATAATGTTCAGAAGAGGTGCTGCATTCGCATTCGAGAGAAACGAGTCTTTTATCCTTGCCGAATATTTCTTGTGAGAGTGCAAATGCCATCTCTTTCATCTCTTCGGGTGTTACCAACTCAACTTTTTTGTCGAACTGTTCAAGATCATCCCCTTTTCCGTCATAGTAGAATCTCTTTTCAGGCAGCATTCTGAATTTATCTTCGGACAGGAATCTGACAGCGCTGACCGATCTTTCAATGAAGCTTCTAAGTTCATCTATTTCAAGTCTGTTAGTTGAAAACAGACCGTATTTTCCATCGACAAACAGTTGGATGGAAATTGAACAGTCTGCAGAGCGATGAATCCTGTCCAGACTGTTGTTAAGTACGGTAATAGAATTATCAGTGTTTTTGTCCAGTGTGACACGGGCATTTTGGGCTCCGGCATTCTTTGCCATCTCCAATACTTTATTGATTAGTTCCATCATTATTCTACTCCTCCGACAGTAAGTCTTTTAACAAGGAAAGATGGAGTTCCGCAGGAAACCGGACATAATTGTCCTTTACCGCAGATCCATGTACCGTTGTCTATTTTAAGATTGTTTGCTACGGCAGTAATATCTGCCAGAGCTTCAGGGCCATTGCCGATAACATTGAAATCCTTTATCCTCTTTGTGAGTTTCCCGTTTTCAATAAGATAGCCATTTTTTACATAAAAAGTAAAGTCTCCTTCTCCGATCTTTACCTCGCCGTTTGTGAAATTAAGTGCATATACTCCCTTTTTCACTCTTGAGATCAGTTCCTCTTCAGTGAGATCCCCGTTCTCCATATATGTGGCGCGCATTCTCGGTATTGGATCAAACCTAAATGATTCTCTTCGTCCATTTCCGGTAGGTGACACTCCATAATGCCGAGCGCTGATTCTGTCGTGAAGGTAACTGTTAAGAATTCCCTCTTTGACCAGATATGTTTTTTGCCCTGGAACACCCTCATCGTCGTAGTTAATTGAACCTCTGTTGAATCTAACAGTTCCGTCATCGACAATATTGATCTGACTGTTGCAAATCGTTTTTCCAAGTTTGTCGCAGAAAATTGAGGTTTTTTTTCTGTTGAAATCAGCTTCAAATGCATGACCGATTGCTTCATGCAGCAGGATTCCTGATCCTCCGGCCGCCATCACTACCGGCATTTCTCCTCCTTCAATGCGTCCGGCACCAAAGAGAAGATCTCCTCTTTCGGATATTTCATCTGCAATTTCTTCTGCCAAAGACTTTGTAAGCATTTCTCCTCCCATTCTAAAACTTCTTGAAGATGAGACTCTTTCAAAGCCCTTACCATCGCTCATTATTGCTGTTGCAGCAACTGAGGCCATCGGTCCTTCATCGTATGCATATTCCCCCAGTGAGTTTATAAAAAGTGTTTTTGAATACTGGTCAGAAATTTGGGCGATTACTTTCTGTATTTTGCTGTTCTTTTTGAAAATGGTTTCATCAAGAGTATTGAGATACTTTTTCTTTTTGTCAATTGTGACTTCCTGCCACGGGATATTTACAGGGTAAAAATTACCTCCCTTAATGGTTCTTATCTCAATAGGTCGAGTGGTAATAAGATCTTTGTCTGCAATTGCAGCTGCGGTGCGGGCAGCATCTTCCATCTCTTTAATCTCAGTGCTCTCGGAATAGGCATATCCGGTCTGCTCTCCTTTAATCACGCGGATTCCGACACCATAGTCGATGTGACTTCCTACGCTGTTTACCATGTGATCCCTTATCTGCAACTGATTCAGGATATCATATTCAAAAAACAAGTCTGCATACTCTCCACCCTTAGAAAGGGCTATATCGAGGAGAGATTGTAAGATTTGTCCATTAACTCTAAAAAATGAAAGCTGTTCGTTTGTCATAAAAAAAACTACTGCCGAAGCAGTAGTGTTAAGTTTTGTTAATAATCAATTCCAAGGGCCATTGCAGAGTTACTTAACGATATCAGTAGCCTTGACTTTAACGATATCACCTTTTTTTTCTGCAAAAGCGAGTTCTGAGTTGTTTTTCTTTTTTTCCTCGACTAACTTTTGAAAAGTGATGTCCATGCCTGCAAGGAACTCTTCCCTAAGCTTTCTCGATTCTTGTTCGCTCATAATTGATAATAAGGTTGTAGATGGTTTTGTTATGTATTTTAGTCACAATATTTTTACCGCCCTCGGCGATCATCTCGCTCGGAGTATTGGAATTATCTACAATCATCCAATAGTCGCAAACGGGGACGTACAGTCTAATTAAATGACTGATTCCGACATCGTATCTTCTCAGGATCGTCTTCTCCGGGACGTTATGTCCTCCGGAAGCTACTCTCAACTTGACTCTTTCGACCGCCAACTCCGGGAGTCTTAGCCAGAAATAGATGAGGGTAACAAGATACCCTCTCCTCTGAGCATCGATTATAAATTTAACCAGAGTTCTGGTCGCCAAAGTCGTTTCGACGCCAAAATCAGCACCCTTTTCAATCAACTCGGTAATCCGATCCATCATGATGCGACTCGCCCTGATGGCTTCGAATTCAGGATTGGAAGGAGAAAGCCTTTTTGCAATTTCATCAGAATTTACAAACTCTGAGCAATTAAACATCTCAAGTAAAATGGTGTATGAAGCTGTTGTCTTTCCTGCACCATTACAGCCCGATATGATATAGAGTTTAGGCATTTTTCTTCCATAATCTCATACAAATCTAAGAAAATAATCCTTTAAAAAGAAGAGAAAATAAGAAACTTATCAACAATCGCGTTGTGGGTTGTTCCTGTCAATACCATAGCCGAAGAGGGCAAAATCACCTTTGCAAGGATCTGCCGGGAATATATTTTTCAGATAATCTGTTATTTCCTGTGCAGTTGCATAGTCGGCCTGCTTCCTTTTCGTCAATCCCATCTCCAGGGCTTCCTGATGAACGTGGATATCGAGTGGAATGATCAGATCCGCAGGAGAAATATTTTTCCACAGACCGAAATCGACCTTACCGTCATTTCTGACCATCCATCGGCGGAACATGTGTATTTTTTTATTTGCTGATTTAGGATTGCTCTTTTGGTTGAATACCTTGATCCTCAGATCATCAGGCGCTAAGGCCTCAAGCGAGTCAAACTCTGTGTAGAGCTTTTTGAGGTTTGAGCAGATTGATGCAAATTCACTCCATTTGACGGTTCTGTGCAGTGAAGCGTTTTCACATCTGTAGATACCGTTCATTACATAATCATACGGATGCCATTTCATTTCATCGAATGCCCTGCCGCAGTCCCGTACTATCATGCATCTTCTGCCCCAGGCCAGATGAGCTGCAATAAGCCCTGCAATTTCCACATCCTGCAGTGTGGCCTTACCATTATTCAGCATTTTATTGAAATGGTCGGGGAAGGATATCGGGTCCTCCCTGAAATAGGCTGGATCATTATATTTCTCGGCAAGAGCTATTATAGTTT
>CAZPLM010000121.1:0-2224 GCA_964587275.1 uncultured Muribaculaceae bacterium
TTCAAGATGCCAGACATACGACTTCAACAGGATTTCCGTTGATGATATGGTAAAAAATCTGACAAAGATTGCGGGAGAAGAGAATATCAGAATCAGTCAGGATGCTCTCCACATAATAGCGCAGAAAGCTGACGGAGCAATGCGTGATGCCCTCACGTTATTTGACCAGACAGTTGCATTTTGCGGCAACGATATCACTTACGATCAGGTGATCAAAAATCTGAATGTCCTCGATTACGACTACTACTTTAAATTGACAGATCTGTTCCTTCAGGGAGATTATGCTGGTGCTCTCATTCTTTTTGATGAAATTCTTTCGAAAGGATTCAATTCCATGCATTTCATCTCCGGCCTCAGTTCTCATTTCAGGGATTTGATAGTATGCAAAAACGCAACATCAAAAGTCCTGCTGGAGCTTGCCCCGACTATTGCTTCCAAATATGACAGTTACGCTTCAAAATGCTCCGTGAATTTCATTTTCAATGCATTGGACTGCACGACCAAATGTGAAGCTGCATACAAATCAAGCGGTAATCCGAGACTTCTGATTGAGTTCTCGCTTATGAAGCTTTCAGGACTTGAAAATATTCAGCAGTATGCTGTCCCTGTTTCTGCTCCGGCCTCTGCGCCAGTTGAACCAGCCACACCAGCTGCGCAAATTGCAAAAACAGCTTCAACCACAACTGCGGCCAAGAAAGAGCCGACTGCGGTAAAGCCTTCCTTTTCCATTAATGAAATAATGAAGAAGGCAATGAGCAGGGGTTCAGAGAATGCAGAAGCAACCGTCAAGGATATTGAGGATGACTGTGAAATTACTGAAGAACTGCTTGAACAAGCGTGGAAAAAGTTGATTTCGCTTCAGACCATGCCGAATATTACTGCTGAGTTGTCAAGATATAAGCCTGATTACTCAAAAGAGTTGAATTTAATAACACAATATTTCAGCAACGAAGCAAGACGGACATGGATGGAACATAATTTGTATGGTTCTGTTGAAGATACATATCGTCGCGAGCTGCACAATTCAAAAGTTAAACTTGCCTTTGTTACAATACCTGAAAGCAAGGAAGATAAGGAGAATGCAAAGCCATATATGCCTTCCGAAAAGGCAAAGGCTATTCTTGAAAACTCTGAAGAAATGCGCCAGCTGCGAAACGACCTCGATCTTGAGGTATCATAATTTTATTGGACAATGAAACTTTTTTGCACAAATCTTGTTAAAAAATATGGAATCAGAACGGTCGTAAAGGGCGTTTCAGTTGATGTTGAACAGGGAGAGATAGTTGGACTGCTCGGGCCAAACGGAGCGGGTAAAACCACGACTTTCTATATGATTACCGGGCTGATCAAACCAAATTCTGGAAAGATTTTCCTCGATGAAGAAGAAATCACCACCCTCCCAATGTACAAAAGAGCACAGAAAGGACTTGGATATCTTGCTCAGGAAGCCTCAGTTTTCAGGAAATTAAGCGTTGAGAACAACCTCCTTGCCGTTATGGAAATGGCTAATTTTTCAAAGAAAGAGAGATACGACAGACTTGAATCGCTTATCGAGGAGTTCGGACTGCAAAAAGTCAGAAAGAGTTACGGTATTCAACTTTCCGGAGGCGAGCGACGCCGCTGCGAAATCGCCCGTGCCCTGGCAATCGACCCGAAGTTCATCCTTCTTGATGAACCATTTGCCGGAGTCGATCCTATTGCAGTTGAAGATATCCAGCACATCATCGCCAGATTGAAAACCAAAAATATCGGAATCATCATAACCGACCACAATGTCCACGAGACTCTTGCCATCACTGACAGAGCATATATGCTTTATGAAGGCTCAATTCTTGAGAGCGGCACGGCTGAACAGCTGGCAAACAATCCTGATGTACGCCGAAAATATCTGGGCCAGAACTTTGAATTAAGAAAGGCCGTCCTTCATGATAAGATAGACTGACCTCTGCCTTTTTTGTTTATCGGCCAGTACTGTCGGCCGGAGTGGCGAAATGGCCACTTAATGGGGCTATGACGGCTTTCTGAAAATGTTCTTCAAGAAGTACTGAATCACGCTGCGATTCAGTTTTTTGTTTCCAGGCGACAAACATCTCCATATTATCTTTTTTCACAGGATCTGCAGGAGGAGATTCCATCTTCAGTGGATTAATTGGAGAACCGTTTTTCCACACCCTGAAATCAAGATGCGGACCTGTTGAAGAACCTGTACTTCCGACATATCCAA
>CAZPLM010000121.1:2234-4129 GCA_964587275.1 uncultured Muribaculaceae bacterium
CCCGGACCATATTTTGACAAATGCAAATAAGCGGTTGTGTAAACAGAGTTATGCCTGATTTTTACCGTATTTCCACCTCCACCTGCATAGCCTTTTGATATTACCGTGCCATCTCCGATACTCATCACAGGCGTCCCTTTTGGAGCCGCATAATCCACACCCGTATGAGGTCTTACTATGCGAGTGATAGGATGACGGCGCGCGTATGAGAAGCCAGAGCTGATACGCGAAAATTTAAGAGGAGCTTTTAGAAACGCTTTCCGCATACTCTCACCGTTTTCAGTCCAGTATCTGTTCCCATCTTCATCTCCTTCGTCAAAATAATAACAGAGATACTCCTTTCCTGAATGAACAAAGGAGGCAAATAATATATTATTTACATCCATTACGGCCCCTTCACATGAGACTTCCTCATAAAGGGCTTTGAATGAATCCCCCTTCTGAAGAGCGAAAAAATCAATGCTCCAGGCATAAATATCCGATAGTTTCAAGGCAAGCAAAGGAGTGCACCCCGCGTCCTGAGTATCCTGCCATAAAGAGTGCTCGATTGAAACATCTACATATTTAAGCTCCGTAACAACTTCCTTGTCGATAATCTTTACTGACATCGTGTCGGAAATCTTAAACAGGACCTTTGTGAGATTATCTTTTTCATATACAAGATATTCAAGATCCCTGGCAGTATCACTAACTTTATAATAGGCATGATAGGATTTGCCTATTTGAATGCCTTTTACATCAAAAACAGATTGAGACAACTGTGAAATATCATATACTCGCTTCTGTGAAACACCCTTTCCATTTAAAATTGAAGAGAAATAATCTCCTTGTTTTACAATTCCTTCCTCTACTTCGTAAAGGTTGATTGGGATGCCGTATTCATAAATGTTGCTGTCAAGCGGGAAATCCTCATTTCCTGTCTCAGCGCCATTTGGTGATGAGTGATCGCCGGACCTGCAGCAGGGAAACAGTACCAGGGATGATAAAAACAGCGACAATACTATGGAGTTGGCTGAAAGGTAGCTTTTTATGGTTTTGATTTTCATTCGTTTACTAATAATTTCAACAGGGGCTATTCAGGGGAAATGTTATTGTTGATAACTTTTTGTAAAATTATGTAAAATTTTGGAAATATGTGGAAAAGAATTCATACTTTTGCATAACACATCATACTATTTATATGGCAAAGTTTATCGGTGAATTCAAGGCAAAGGTTGACGACAAGGGAAGACTTATTTTCCCTGCCGCCTTTAAATCCCTTTGTCAGGAGACTCTCTCCAAAGGATTTGTCGTTAAAAAAAGCCTGTTCGCTGATTGCCTCGAAATGTTCGCATATCCCGAATGGGAGCGTGAATCCGAGGCAGTCAAGGCGAGATTGAATCTGTTCAACAAAGAACACGACCTCTTTTGGAGAGCCTATATGAGAGACCGTGCCCTTGTCGTCCCTGACGAAAAACTCGGAAGAATCCTTGTCCCCAAGGATCTCCTCGAGTCTATTGGCGCCGATAAAGAGGTAATTTTCAGCGGTAAGGACTACAAAATCGAGATCTGGGCAAAAGAGAAATTTGAATTGGAGAAAATGTCCGATTCAGACTTCGTCGCTTTGGCTCAGAAAATTCTCGGATGATAAGGAGGTGTGCAAAATGTCCGCCTATCATATTCCGGTACTTTTGAATGAAAGCATCAACGCCCTCGAAATTAAAGCCGATGGCGTTTACGTCGATGCTACTTTCGGAGGCGGCGGGCACAGCATGAAAATATTGGAAAGACTTGGGCCGGCTGGTAAACTGATGGTTATGGATCAGGATGCCGAAGCATTGAAAAATGTGCCTGACGATAAGAGAATCATTCCAATACACTCCAACTTCAGATTCATCCATAATTATTTAAGATAT
>CAZPLM010000121.1:4139-6741 GCA_964587275.1 uncultured Muribaculaceae bacterium
TATAACAATCTGGACAATGCTGACGGCATACTGGCAGACCTTGGAGTGTCTTCACACCAGTTTGATACGGAAGAGAGAGGGTTTTCCTTCAGATTTGACTCCCCTCTTGATATGAGAATGAATTCAAAAGCGCATACAGACGCTGCGGAGATAATAAATAGTTATAGTAGCGAAAACCTGACAAGGGTTTTCAAAATGTACGGAGAGGTAGATAATGCAAAAAGGGTCGCAGACCTTATTTGCGATAGCAGGAGAAAAAACCGTATTATGACAACGGGCGATTTAGGCAGAGCGATCAGTTCTGTTCTGCCTAAGTTTTCCGAACATAAGTACATGGCAAAGATCTATCAGGCGCTGAGAATTGAGGTTAACAAAGAGATGGATGTACTTGAGAAATTTATGCCAATGGCTATCAAGTCCCTTAATCCGGGAGGAATGCTGGTCATCATCACTTATCACTCGCTTGAAGACAGAATTGTAAAAAACGCAATACGTGACGCAGCATTTGCCGGAATACTTGAAAAGATCAACAAAAAGCCGATTGTCCCTTCGGAAGAAGAGATTGCCGGCAACACGAGGGCAAGAAGTGCAAAATTGAGAATTGCTAAAAAGATGGAGGAGTGAGAAAATGGGAGACATGGCAAAAAGAATGATGCAGAAGATTGCCAATATTTTTAGCGGTGAGTATATTTTTAAACTTATTCTAAAACATATTGGCTTTATAATTTGCTGTTTTGTCCTTGCGATCCTGTTTATTACCTGGGGCTTGTTTGTGGAGAGTGAAATGTCAAAAATCAGGAAAAATGATTCGGTGATCGAAGAATTGAAAATAGACTATTATCAGAAAGACCTTAAACTGATAGGACTGAATAAAAGAAGCAGGATTGAAAAAATGCTTCTTGAGAGTGGAAACACTACACTGCATGAACCCGCTGATCCTCCAAAAAGAATAGTACTTACTAAAGAGCAGCAATGAAAGCGAACATAGGCAAAATAGGTATAGTGTACACAATCTTCGTTCTTATTGCCGTTATAGTGGTTGTAAAAATCATTAAAATCCAGTATATAACCCCTCCAAAAAGTACGGAATATACGAAAAAGACAATAAGAGAAGATGTTACAGAAGGGACAAGAGGCAGTATTCTTGCCTCGGATGGCCGCTATCTCGCATTTTCCACTCCTCAATATATAATTGCGATGGACTGCACGGTAGTCCCTGACAGTATTTTCAATGCTGATGTTGAAGGTCTGGCAAGAGCTCTTTCAGAAGGGTATTCAGAGAGGAGCACACAGGAATATGTCAAACTTCTGAAGGCGCAGAAAAACAAAAACAGCGGTAATAAATACCTGAGACTTCTGAAGCAGAGCGTTTCCTATGAAGAAATGCAGAATATCTGTTCATTCCCTATTCTGAACCGCGGAAGAGCAAGGGGTGGCGTTATTCTGGAAAAAGTTGACCACAGAGAATATCCTTACGGCAGACTTGCATACAGAACTCTCGGTTATCTGAGAAATAATCAGGACAAGCCTAAAATAGGAATTGAAGGCTCAAGGGATACTATCCTAAGAGGCAAATCTGGTTTAAGGCCGATGAGACTGATCGAACACAACCAGTGGATTCGTGATGTTGAGAAAGATGAGATTCCACCACAGGACGGTATGGATATACAGATAACAATAGATATTGACATTCAGGATATTGCAGAAAAAGCCCTGTTAAAGAAAATAAGTGATGAAGAGGATTTGACAGCTGGGGCCGCCATTGTTATGGATGTGAAAAGCGGAGAGATAAAGGCAATGGTTAACATGGAAAAACGAAACGGAAAATTCGATGAAACCTATAACTATGCCATAGGACGCCTCGGAGAGCCCGGTTCGGTTTTTAAACTTGCTACCCTTGTCACCGTACTTGAGGACAAAAAGGCCACTCTTGAAACGGAGATGCCTGCAATAGTAAATTGGAATTATGCCGGAAGAGTCTTTACAGACAATTATTTGAGAAATTACAAGGAAATCAATGTAAAAAAGGGACTTGAGATCTCCTCAAACAATGTCTTCCGTATGCTCGCAGCTTTGAATTATAATAAAAATCCACAGAGTTTCGTTGATAAACTCAATAATGATAGAAAAATCAGTTACAACTATAACTTTGACATTGAGGGTCTCGGCAAGGCCTCCATTCTGGGTCCGAAAGAGAGAAAAGAGAGAGGGATGTACTGGAGTGATTCGGACCTTCCGCAGATAGGTATGGGCTATGCCCTCGAATTAACTCCGCTGCATATCATTTCATTCTACAATGCTATTGCAAATGACGGTATTATGGTAAAGCCTCATTTGATAAGGAATTACCAGAAACATGGTGTTGTCAAAAAGGAGTTCCCGACCGAAGAAATATCAAGAGTCTGTTCTAAAGAGACCGCCTCAAAAGCAAAGGAAGCTCTCAGGGGCGTTGTCACAGGTGATAACGGAACAGCACGTGTTGCATTCAAGGGATGCAAGGTCGATGTTGCCGGAAAGACAGGAACGGCACGAATGGTCATCCCCGGATCAAGCAGTTATATGGATGCCTCAGGACGAAAGATGCACCAGGGATCATTTGTGG
>CAZPLM010000122.1:0-6708 GCA_964587275.1 uncultured Muribaculaceae bacterium
CATCACCAGCGTTTTCATTAAAGTCCTAACTTGTAGAGAAATAGTGAATTTTTATGCGACAGATTGGCGACTAAAATTTCAGCAATATACTCATTGTTAGCGGATTGCAGAAAACGCTTTTTGTACATTGGCCTGATTTGCCCATTGGGTCTTTTGACGATGGACATAGAGCGTCCTTAGCGTGATCTTGCCCAAATAAATGTGCACGAAGCTACCTGTTAGCCCTATTCCTGCACATTTGCTGAGTTAGACTTTTGACTCCGCTGGATATTGCTGAGTTATCCTTGCCGGACCGCAATGGGCCACAGTCAAGCCCATGCAGGTCTGGCAGGAGATAACTCACGCAGTCCCTGGCTGACCTGACTCACATGTCAACGGCTGGCCTGTGGCAAAAAGCGTGCGTGATATCTAACTCGCTGGTGATAACTTGTTTATGGGATTCACTATGTGTCAATGTGATGTGGAGTCATTCGCCGGAGATAGTGAGTATGAAAGACTTGCATATCACGCAATTTCTGAGGGTGTACCTGACCGCTCTATGAAATGTTTAGGCAAGTTGACAGCGAATCTGCCTCAGGGGTCACTCTGCGTGTCAACATGAAGTGGCAGGTATAGAGGATGACGTGTCCTGTACTGCTCTGAGGGCATTCCTGTTTTTGCTGCCTCGGCAGGTTGACAGCGAATCGGCCTCAGGGGTCACTCTGCGTGTCAACATGAAGTGGTAGTTATAGAGGATAGTGCGTCCAGTACTGTTCTGAGGGCATTCCTGTTTTTGAAGTTTCGGCAAGTTGACAGCAAATCTGCCTCAGAGATCACTCTGCGTGTCAACATGAACTGGTAGAAATAGGGAATCAGTGATCAGATGTGTGCTGCTCAAATGAAATGTGCACAAGATGGCTTGTGGCGGCGATTTGTGCACATTTGATTTTCGGGGATAGGCACAGATTGACCTCAGTAGGTGGCGGATCAAATGAAATGTGCACAAAACCGCCTGTGAGTACGACCTCTGGGCATTTGCTTTGAAAGACAATCGTAGGGATGGGACCTCCTGACTGTTGGAGTTATCTCCTGTCAGACCTGCATGGGCTTGCCTGGGGCCCATTGCGGTCTGCCAAGGATAACTCAGCGTTCCCCATTGGCTGAACAAAAGGAGATAACCCCCACGGCACCGATTGACGGGCAAATAGATGCGCGTGATATGTAACTCGCTGTAAAAGACTTGTTTATGGGATTTAATGGGTGTCACTGCGAGGGGGAGTCATTCGCCAGAGGCAGTGAGTATGATAGACATACATATCACGCAATAATGCTGACCGGCCCATTGCTGCAGGAAATGTGTACCAAACGGCTCGAGAGCACGATTTGTGCACATTTGGATTATGATGTGGAGTTCGATGGGGGAAAAAGGCTTAGGGTGTCACCATCAGTGTGTTTATTGGAAATTATTTCTTAACTTTATTGCAACTTATCTAATAACTAATTTAAACTATTTCTAAAATGAAAAAGAAGTTATATTTTGACGTTGCCCTAAAAGAGGGTATCTCATTGGGAATTAATAATTTTCTCTCAATTTTCCTCACTTTGCTGCTGTTTGTTGTCACCTGCTGGATACCATATTTGAATATTGGTACCACTATCGGCATGAGTCGTATGATCTTGAAGTTATGCAATGGTGAAAAGATAGATCCGACAGCAATTTTTGATAAGGAGAATTTTTCCCAGATTGGAGATTTTTTCCTTCTTGAAGGGTTCATATTTATTGGAAGTATTATCGGCTTTGTTTTTGCGATTATCCCAATGGTAGTCATCAATATAGCATGGGGTTTTGCACTCGTTGTCCTGATTGACAAGAAAGGAACAGCAAATATGGCAATTAAGGAGAGCTACGATATTACATTCGGTAATAAATGGATGATTTTTGCAATTGAATTAGTTGTTTTTATTGTAATCGGAGTGGGTTCTTCCTTATTCTCACTGATTCCTTTTGTTGGTAGTGTTCTGGGAATTATTTTCTCATTGTTGGTCTATGTCGTATTTATAGGCCTTCAAGCATATATTTACAGAGTTCTCTCAGGTAGATGTGAATGCGAAAAACCGGCTGCACCTGCTCCTGCTGAACCAAAGGCAGAAGAAGCTCCTGCTGCTGATGAAGCAAAAAAGGAATAGTCAAGGAGAATAGCATAAAGAAATAATAATTGACTGTGATATGTAAGTTGCTGAATAGCAGCGTTAATATAGGATAAGAGGTGCTCGTAATGGCACCTCTTATCCGTTTAAATACCTGATTGGTTGTGTTTTACATATCACACAAATATCCTGTCATTGTCAACTTTTTTTAGGACGATATACTCCACCAGGATAATATTCTTCAGGTCGGGATCGGCCAGGTCGGAATCTTCAGACTGGGATCTCCAGACCTGGATCAGCAAGATTAGGATCTAAAGCTATAACTTCATCTGTAATCAGAAGATATATACAGCTCCAAGTGTTGTCAGTGAGATTATTGCCCAAAGGCAGACTCCAAGAACGAGTGGCTTGACACCGACTTGTTTGATGACACTTATAGAGAGGCCACAGCCGATGAGAAATAGTGTCAGACAGAGCAATTTCTTTGAAACCAGGACGATACCTTCAGTGAGCCATGTAGGGATATTAAGATATGTATTAAGAAGCATTGCACCGATGAACATAAAGATGAACCATGGAATGGTAATCTTTTTGCCTTTCGAGCGGAAAATAAGTGCAGATACGATTGCTACTGGAATAATCCACAGAGCACGTGTCAGTTTGACTGTGGTTGCTATCTTGAGAGCTTCTTCACCGTATGCGGCTCCTGCTCCAACGACTGAACTTGTGTCGTGAATTGCGATTGCAGCCCATGTACCGAACTGAGCCTGAGTCATACCGAGCCAGCGACCGATAGGAGGGAAGATGAAGAGAGCTATAGCATTCAGAATAAAGATAGTCGCAAGCGCAAGTGATGTATCATTTTCGTCTGCATCAATTACAGGAGCGACAGCAGCGATAGCGCTCCCGCCACAGATTGCTGTGCCGGATGCGATAAGATATGCATTTTTCTTTTTGACCTTCAATAATTTGCCAAGCAGAACTCCAAGCAGCATTACTCCGATGACTGAAACGATGGTGAATGTCATTCCTTCTCTACCTGTCGCAAGAGATTCATACAGGTTCATACCGAAGCCAAGTCCGACAACAGATACCTGCAATAAATATTTTGAGGATTTTTTTGCAAATTTTGTATAAGGAACTCCTATTGTGAGCGCCATTAATATTCCCATAAATAAGGCAATTGCAGGTGATACGAAGATAGAGGCTATTGCAAGGGCAATAAAGATGATGCGGCATATCGTCAGATGGTTTTTACCAAAGAGAGTGTTGAGGGTCATTGTTGTTTCAGTTTAAATTTGTTGATTTTGACACTGCAAAGGTGACAATAGAATTTCAATGAATTAAACTGAAAAATGTTATAGGTAATAACTAAAAGTTATTACGATCTCTCCTTATAAAATCAGTGAATTTTGCGACAAGTTTGTCTCCGCTACCCTGACGAGTGACAAACGAGAAGTGTCTGTTGATCTCAATGTCCTTGATGTCTATGATTTTAAGTGATCCATCCCGTAATTCGTTTCTGACGGCTATTACTGAAACAATGGCGAGGGCATCAGCGTTATGAATAAAGGATTTGATAGCTTCGGTGCTTCCGAGTTGCATTATGACATTGAACATATCCTGTCGCATCTGCCTTGAGGCAAATGCGCCTTCTATCACTTCGAGAGTCCCCGATCCTGTCTCTCTGAGTACAATCGGCAACGATTGTAGCTCCTCCAAAGTGATCTCTTCAATGGAAGCATATTTTCCGTCCGAATCTGCTACAAGAACAAGTTCGTCATCCATAATATCCTCGTAATGAAGTCCATGAGAACGACCTGCGTTTTCTACCATTCCAAGATCAATAGTATGATTGAAAAGAGCTTTTTCTATCTGTGCGCTGTTGCCAGACAGCAATGAAACCTTAACCTCGGGAAAATGCTTTGTAAATCGTGCAAGTATCGCCGGCAGGAAGTATTGAGCAATGGTACTGCTGGCTCCAATCTTCAACTCTCCGCGAAGATTGTCAGTAAGCATACTCATTTCATAATTCATTGAGTTATAGTCATTCAAAATCTTTTCTGTATGTCTCAGCAATGTTTCTCCGGCAGCCGTCAGGCTGAGGCGTGAGCCATTTCTTTCGAAAAGTGGTAGACCAAATGACTTCTCTAACTCTGTAATATGTTTGCTTACAGCTGGCTGAGATATAAATAACTCCTGTGCAGTCTTAGTGAAATTGAGACTGTGGGCTGTTGATACGAATACTTTAAGCCTGAAATCTTCCATTATCTCTTATTTAATATAAATTACTGCCACAAATGTAAGCAGAATCAGCAGTTCTGACATCTGTTCAGTCCATCCGAGGCAATCTCCGGTATAACCTCCTATGTATTTTTCAAAATAACGCTTTGCAATAACAATAAGTAATGCAACAGGGGCAAGGCACCAGAGCATCAGAGGAAAATAATACCCCAAAACGCCAAGCGGCAGCAACCCGAAAATATACTCGATGATCAGTTCTCGCAAAGTTACTCTCTTTTCCACCGGTTTGACTTTGGATGTACCATCATCTCTTGCGTAAACTGAAAAATATGCGAGATTCCCGGAAGCAAGACGAGAAAGCGCATGAACGGAAATAAAAATTAGAAATGTATAAATAATATTAAAATCAGCAAATTGAGTTGCCAAATATCTGAGAGAATAGAATTTAAGAAGTAACATAAGGATTGCGGCAATTGTACCGAAAGAGCCGATCCTGCTGTCTTTCATTATCTCAAGGATCTTCACTTTGTCCCATCCACCTCCGAACCCGTCAAATACGTCTATGAATCCATCTTCATGAAATGCTCCGGTAACAATAATTCCTGTTGCCAGAGACAGTATTACGGCAATCGAAATACCGAAAAGAAAAGATGCTCCCCAATAGACAAGAAATGAGATACTTCCGACCAGAATACCTACCAGCTGGAAGTAGCGTGCAGCGCAGTTCAAATCTTCAGGTGAAATCCTGATTCGGGAAGGACATGGGATCTTTGTGTAAAAAATCAATGCTGTGAAAAAGAGTTGGATTTGACGTTTCATCTGGATAATTGCATTTTTCTTCAAAAATAGCATCAGTTTTTTAATTATTCATTTTTTTAGGGTTTTTTATTACTAAATTGCAAGATAATTAACTCTTTAAATTATCATTTATATGAAGATAAACAATTTATTAACTACACTCGTCATTTTGTTGATGGGTTTTACTGCTTCAGCTCAAAATAAAGGAGTTGACAGAATAATCAAGGATGGTACGACTGACAATCAAGTGATGTCTCATCTTGACGTCCTTACCAATCGTTTCGGAGGCAGGCCAATAGGTTCAAATGCTTATGATAACTCTCTCCAGTGGGTTGCATCGAAGTTTTCAGAGTGGGGACTAGAAGTTGCAATAGAAGAAGCCGGTACGCTGCCTGTCGGCTTCAACCGCGGTCCGTGGTTTGGCAGAATGTTAGGTGGAGAGCGGGAAATGATACTGCATTTTGTGACTCCCTCATATACAGCAGGTACAAAAGGGGTTCAAAAAGGTCATGTGTTGATGGAACCTAAGACCCAGGCTGAATTTGACAGAATGAAGTCTGCATTGAACGGCGCATGGGTTCTGATTTCCGGTAAAAGCAAAGGTTGGGCGATCAGTACATCTGAAGAGGCTGATTCTTTAAGAAATGCTATAATTGCTGACAATACAGAGCTTGAAAAGAAAAATGAAGAGATTCAGAGGAAGAATTGGGAAAATGGCACAAATGATACCTTGTTTACTTTGCGTGAAGAACCGGCATTGTTCTACAGACAGATGTGCGAGGCAGGCGTGTTGGGTTTTATTCAATCCGCTTCTGTTCCTCTTACTGCACTTTACAGTAAGGATGTTGTAAATGACAAAACAATGACATTTGATAAGTTGCCGACCGCTCCGGATATCAAGTTGGATGAACATCAGTTTGATATAATCGCGCAAATGGTCAGGGAGCGCCGCACTTTTGAACTTGAATTCGATATAAGAAACCATTTCAGGATGGGACCTGTTAAATATTGTAATGTAGTTGGGAAGATCAGGGGTACGAAATATCCGGACGAGTATGTGATGCTCAGCGGACATCTTGATTCTTATGATGCTTCTACCGGTGGTGTAGACTGCGGTTCAGGTGTTTCTGCCGTTATTGAAGCTGCAAGACTCATTTCACAATGTGGAGTAAAGCCTAAAAGATCAATGCTTTTTGTGGCATTTGCCGGTGAGGAGTTTGGATTGTATGGTGCGACAGCGTGGGTGAATGCTCATCGCGGTCAGCTTGCCAAGATTTCCAATCTTATGAACAAGGACGGTGGTCCGATGGCGGCTTCTTATATTAGTGTGACAGAGGCAATGATGGATGATTTTACCAAGATCTGCAAGCCGATTAATGACATAAGATCAGATATGCCGTTTGAAGTACGTAAACGTGAACCTCGAAAGAGACCGACAAGTGCCGGAGGTACTGATGCTTCCGTATTTGCCATTGAGGGTATTCCTACTATAGGAGTAGGCGAGAGGGATGTTTTTGGGACAAACTTCAGTTACGGTGA
>CAZPLM010000123.1:0-2533 GCA_964587275.1 uncultured Muribaculaceae bacterium
TACGGCTGCATCGGCACAATACTCGCCATTCTGGGGTTACTTTTCCTGATATTCTTTATTTTGGGAGCAATCGGAATTATTGGGACCGCAACTGCATAATATTATCCGCTTATTTTCGTTCGCACCCGCAAAAATAGCTTTGTGATTTAATCAAATTCCTGACATTCAAGACCATGGTTTTTGTTTCATTAAGAGTATTAAGATATAATACGCTGGCCTTGGTCGGAGTGCGTTTGTTATCATCATTGATCCATTGTATCTGATCGCTGATCGCCGCTGAAATCTTATCAAACAGATTGTCCCTCATTTCAAATATTGAATCCATATCAGAATAATCATTGTTTTCAAGCATATATACCACTTTCTGAAAAATCTCTTCAACCTTGTCATTGACCCTCATCAAGTCAAGTACCTGATCAGAAGATAATCCCTCGTGATTATTGCTGACATGCTCATAAGCAGGTCGGACAATGTGGACAAGAGCTTTAATAACTTCTGACAGAGAATCAATTACCTGCACATAGAAATGACCTGTATCGATATCATTATCACGCAATTTTTTAACCATCACAATAATATCATATTTTCTCTCTCTCGTTTCATTAAGCATCTCCTCCGCATCATCAAGAGTACATTTCAGTGATCGTCTGTTTTCCTTAGACATCGCCGCAAGTGTCTTATTGTAAACAACAAGTATGGAACCGATAGACTGTTTTAAATCTTCCGTACAATTATGCATTATCTCTTCAGCATTTGAACTGCCAAGAACTATTTTTCTGTACTTCTGTTCCTGATTGGTTTTGACTGTTTTTTTCTTAAATCTCCGACGCGCCATCATTGCCAGACAAAGCAGAATAACAGTAATAACGGCCACCCAGCCATCCCATGCCAGAAAAGATGTTATCAAAGAGGAAATCACAAGTGCGGATAATGCAGTAACAAACCATCCTGCGATCACTGTCATAACCCCGGTAATGCGATACACTGCGCTTTCACGCCCCCATGCACGGTCAGCGAGAGATGATCCCATCGCAACCATAAATACCACGTAAGTCGTTGACAATGGGAGTTTAAGTGATGTGGCAAGCGAAATAAGGATTGAAGCAGCTGTCAGATTGACTGTTGCACGTATCCAGTCATAACTTGCATCTCCACGTTCTGAAGGAGGCAATGGTTTGAATCTTTCATCTATTGCATTTTTCATCCTTTGGGGAATTACCCTCATATACCAGTTACTCATAATGATAGTAGCTCTAACAAGTCCCCTTGAAAGCATTGAAGAGCCAAACCTTTCCTGTCCTTCGTTTTGAGAAGAAAGGGAAATTTCAGTTTCTGTAACATGCATAGCCTTTTTTGAAAAAATGAGAGTAAGGACCATAACGATTCCTGTCCCAATAAGAATCAGAAAATCGGCCTTCGCAGGCTCGGCAAGACCTGTCATCATCATCTGTATATCACCGCTGGCAACAGCCATCTTGTATGAATCCAGACCGGCAAGAGGAACACCGATAAAATTGACAAGGTCGTTTCCTGCAAATGCGAGTGCAAGAGCGAATGTACCTGCCAAAATCGTAACCTTGAGTATATTGACCTTTAAAAGTTGAAATACGAATAATATCAGCGAGCTTGCCAGCCATATTCCGAGCAGGGACAAAGCCAGATGCCCGCTGATAAATTCCAGCACCACGGGCGCAATGATGCCTGAATTATGTAAACCCTTGAACAACGCAAAAAATATAATTCCGGTGAAAGAGATCCCACACCAGAGCGCCCCGAGTCTTTTGAAAACTCGATTGTATCTAAAAGAAAAGATTAGTCTTGAAATAAACATCAGTACCATACCGAAAATAAATGCAAGAACCACTGAAAGAAGTATGGCTGAAATAATCGCCATGGCCTTGCCTGTATTGATAAACTGCGGCAAATCTGCAATTGTCAACCCCTCAGTTGTCGATATCTTATGTATTGATACTGCAAGTGCGGCTCCGAGAAGTCCGAAAACCATCGAAACTGTTGTGGATGTAGGCAGTCCCAACGAGTTAAAAACGCTCAGAAGGATAATATCGCCCACTATCATTCCAAGAAAAAGTATCATCACCTCTGAAAACTGGAATTGTGCCGGATAGAACACACCACTTCTTGCTACCTCCATCATTCCCGTCGAAGTAAGCGTTCCGACCATAATCCCGACTGCCGCTATTGCCAAAATGACTTTTCTCGAAGTCACTTTCGACCCGAAAGCCGAATTAAGAAAGTTGACGGCATCATTTGCTACCCCTACGACCGTATCGAAAATCGCGAAAACCATCAACGCTATTATAATTACTGTGTACATTCCCATAATCTTTGCATTATTTGTTCGATGCAAAGAAACAGCTATGATGTTACAACAGTATTACAAAAATGTGACAATTGTGAGAAATGTATAGTCCTCGAAAATGGATTGAAATCCTGTGCTTCTGTACACAGAGATCGCCTAATCACGTTTTCAAAGAATAAGCTACCTTAGAAAGAATAAAAAAACAAAACAGCC
>CAZPLM010000123.1:2543-6696 GCA_964587275.1 uncultured Muribaculaceae bacterium
CCAAGCCCGAATCTCCACTCGGCTATTACCGCGTTTTTTATAACACGCTCATATTAAATGTTTTAATGATATTTTAGTCGCAAAAATGAATACTAAAAAATCATCATAATGCTCTCATTCAACACCTTAGAAAAAACGCATACTATTTTACCAAAACAGAAATCACTGCTTTGCAAGAGAAAACAAAAATTCCAGGCCTCCACCGGCTCTATTCCTGACTGAAATGACTCCACCGTGGAAAAGGACAGCATTTTTCACAATGGAAAGGCCGAGTCCGGTACCTCCCATTTTACGTGAACGGCCTTTATCAATACGATAGAATCTTTCAAAGAGATAATCCAAATGCCTCTCTTCCACCCCTATACCATTATCCGCAAAAGAAAAGAAATACTTAGTTGGTGTCTCATTGACAAGGTTAATGAAGATATCCCGTCCACCAGAATATGCCAAAGAATTATCAACAAGATTATGAAATACTGACTGAAGAAGAGAGGAATTGCCCTGAACAATAATATCAGATTTGAAATCGCAATTGACTCTCATCCTCTGATCGGCCGGCCGCAAAACCATCTCAGCAATTATCTCATTAACAATAGTATTTATACATACAGACTCTTTTTCAATCATTTCTCCGGCCTCATCAAGCCTTGTAATAGTCGAAACGTCACGCAGCAAATTCTCCAACCTCTCTGTCTGCATGAAACTTTTTTCAATGAATGACTTTCTTGTCGACTCATCCATATCCTTATTCACAAGGACCGTCTCTAAATAACCGTGTAAAGCTGAAACAGGTGTTTTCAGCTCATGATTAATATTATTGGTCAGTTGTTTCTTAATACGAATTTTCTCCTGTTCCTGATGAAGTGCCTTTGAATGTTCATCCTCAACGGCTTGAGAGGCCTTTTGAAGACCGAAATAGAGATTTCTGACGTAAAAGGCAAATACAAAAATAATCAGAAACAATCCTGCAATAAACCATAGGAAATGGTAATCACTTCTTAGCAAATCCCTTAATTTTACAGAATACGGCAATGCGGAACGAACTATATACTTGCCGGCGTACAATGCGGAATAGAAATATTCAACATTAGTGCTCTCGGAAAGTCGCCTTACCGTAAATCCGCTTCCATTCTCCAATGCATCAACTACCTCTGGGCGATTGCTGTGGTTCGCGGTAGCTCCCTGTGAATCAAACACTACAGAACCATCATCATTAAGAATTGTAATCCTCAATCCGTCAAAATAATCGGAATGCTCTTTATAAAAATCATCAGGAGAAACTCCTTTGTCAATAGATTCTACTATCTGAATATTAAATAACTGCAAAGAAGAATCCAATTGCTCGGCCTTGAACTGTTTTTCTCTTCGATACTCAAATACCACGAAAGCGCCTATCAATATAAGAGCAAAAAGAACCAGTGGCAGAAAAAGCCTCAACCGGTAATTTTTTTTAAAATTATTCGAAACCATATCCATAACCGAGTCGAGTGACTACATGATCCCCATATTTCCCTATTTTCTTGCGAAGCCTGGTAATATTCACATCTATCGTCCTGTCAACCACTATTATATTTTTGCCCCATACTCGATTTAATATTTCATCGCGGGAAAACACCTTTCCCCTTCTTTCCATCAGCATCTGCAAAATCTCAAACTCTTTTTTTGTCAAAAGAGCATCCTTCCCATCAACGCTACAACTCTTGCTTCCAAGATCCAGATGCAATGACTCAAAATCAATAGTGTTTGATGAGACCTGCTGCCTGCCTGAGCGTCTCAGAACAGACTTCACTCTCGCAGAAACTTCCCGAATAGAAAACGGCTTTGAAATGTAATCATCAGCCCCAATATTCAGCCCCGTAATGGTATCATCTTCAGAATCTTTTGCAGTACAGAAAATAATCGGTACAGAAGCCGTTTCAGGATTTTGCTGCAACAGATGAGCCATCTTGAACCCGCTCATATCACCCATCATCACATCCAGCAATATCAAAGAATATCCCCTGATATCCAGCTTCAAAGCCTCCTCCGCACTATAAGCCACATCCACCTCGTACCCATCCACCTCCAGATTAAACTTCAGAATCTCACACAAAGACTCCTCATCATCTACCACCAATATCTTCTCTTTCATAGCCAACGTTATTAATGTCAATTGCAAAAGTACTATTTCAAACTGACACAACAAAAAAACCGGAACGTGGGTTACTTTTGCGTGCTATTTGCGACTGTTTGGAGGTCGGCATCAGTGAAGCGGCCGCTGATGATGATCATAGAATATTCATCCGAGGAGTCGGAGAACATATAGAAGTTTTTGATTATTTCGCCACTGCGCTCTACATACATGTTTACATCCTCGCCGTCATCGCTTGCCTGCATCAGAAGTTCAAGCGACTTTCCATCAAGCATTTTCTCAACATCAACCTTCATATTTTCAGAAACTTTCTTATTCTCGGTTGAAAGAATATAGAGTCCTGTTATTTTACCTATAATATCTGTAACATCCACGACATTGTCACCCGAAGTCCCGAAAGAGGTCTTGCCTGAACCTGACATCATCTTGAACATTGCAGAAGAGATGTAAACCTTTGAGATATCAGGAACCTTGGAATATTTCTTATAGAGTGCCGACTGGGCACTTGCTGATACGGTAATCATCATTACCGCTGTAATTGCCAAAAAATATTTAATCGTTTTCATTACTAATAAATCTTATCTGTTTTTCAACTATTGTATTTGCTTTATTTATGACCCGTGCAGACTCTGCTGCCTTTTGCATCCCAAAATCCATAGCTTCCGCAATCATTTGAAATGCCTTACAGCTCTCAATTTTGGCCTCTTCCACAGTTGCACAGGTGTATTTTGGTTCACTTTCCTTCAGGAAAATAAATGATGTACCGGCAACAATAATAATTGCAGCGGCTATCGAGATCCATTTTGCAACAGGAGAAAATGCCACCTTTCGCACCCGATCGCTCATCGGAGAAACAGGTTCTTTGGAAGTCGCTGCCGCAAGGGAATCTATCTTTGCCGAAAGACATTCTTCAAGCCCTTCAGGAACAGGAATATTCTCATATTCGCCGTCAATTATTTTTTTCAAATTATCCTCTTTCATAATGCAAATTCCTTTAACATAGTCGTTTTAATATTTGTCCTCGCCCTTGAAAGCAGGACTCTGACATTTACCGCCCCAAGCCCTGTTATCTTGATTATTTCATCTATAGTGCAATCTTTGAAATACCTTAATTCAAACACCTTTTTCTGTGCATCAGGCAACAGTCTCATCAACTTTCTGATCCTCTCAATCTCATTCGCATCATCAATCTTTCCGGGCATATCTGAAATCTCACCCTCATAACTTTCGACATCTACTGCACTTGTCTGTTTATGATATGAAGATCGCAGCCTGTCTATACAAATGTTTCTTATTACCGAAATTCCATAACCTTGAGGACTGTTTATATCTGACAAAGTATCTCGGATATTCCACAACTTCACCAGCAAGTCCTGGACCGCGTCCTCGGCGTCCTGACTGTTACCGAGCATCCTGTAAGCCACTCTGTAAAAGTCAGGACTGAAAGGGAGGAAAAAATCCTTGAATTCATTCGCGGTCATCATCCGTCAATTATTCTATATCTGATCCGTAAGCAACGAGACCATCGATATCGGACATTTTGAAGTTACCGCAGATATTGACAAAGCAAGGCTCGTCGCCAACGCTGTATATCAGCAGATCCTTTATATTGTCCTTGTCAAGTCTCACATATATCCTGACATTATCTTCATCATCAGAAGCTTCCATCATCAGTTCATATCCTTCGAGATTCAACTCATGGATTTTGTTTCTGAAGCGCAATTTTGCATTTTCTGTACAATCAGACATATCAAGTACATAGACGCCATCCACACTTCTGAGAAACTCTGCATCCTCATCACTGTTACCCAAAGCAGCCAATTTGCAGATAAGTCCGCTGATTGCCACACGTTCCGAGCCTTTTTCTGAAGCAAATTCTCTAAAAATACTCTTTGCTGACCTGCCTGAATTCTGAGCCTGAGCTCCTGTTAACGTAGCCGCTACAAATATCAGGGCTAAAACTATTCTTTTCATAATTATTACAATTTTAATTATTTTTTCATTTTGTAGCTAAACAAAGAA
>CAZPLM010000124.1:0-3493 GCA_964587275.1 uncultured Muribaculaceae bacterium
ATTATATTGAAGTTGATGATCTTGAAGGTGTTTCTATTTCGACGTCCTCAGATATATTGAATGTTGCTACTGATAATGTGGTAAAATTTATAACGGAAGATAATAATCATGGATATTTGAGAATAAAGATTGCAAGCAGTATTCTTAAAATTGCCACAAAAATGGAAGGAGTGGTCAGATAATTAAAAAAATAAATAAATGAACAGATTTAAATATTATATACTTTTAATCGTATTATCCCATTTATCATTACTGGGATTTGCACAAAACCGTTCAATAGATTTTAAGGATTTATCCTTTGATGATGCATTGGAAATGGCCGGTAAGCAGAATAAAATAATTTTTATAGACTGCTATACTTCATGGTGCGGTCCCTGTAAAATGCTGGCAAAGGATGTGTTTACTAATGATGAGGTAGCCGATTTTTTTAACGAGAATTATATTTCATTGAAAGTTGATTGCGAAAAAGGAGAAGGGCCGAAGATTGCATCTATGTTCGGTGTAAGCGGATATCCGACGCTGTTGTTTATTAATCCAGACAAACAAGTGGTCCATAAGATGGTAGGGGCAAGTGAACCTAAGATCTTCTTACAGAGGGTTAAAAAGGGATTTGATCCGGTCAACTCATTATCCGCTAAAGAAAAACGATATGAAGAAGGTGAGAGGGATGTTAAATTTCTGATAGACCTTATGAATGAATATCGTTCAATTAATAATAGAGAAAAAACGACTGAAATAGGCAATGAAATTTTGTCGATAGTTCCTGAAGATCAGCTTTTTACAAAAGAAATATGGGGCGTTGTCAGTTATTATACTATTTCAAGATATGATTCTAAATGGTGGAAGTTTATTATCGACAATGATCAGAAGTATATAGATATTATTGGCGAAAATGAATTCGATCGAGAGCTTGGTGAAAGAATGCATCCATATCTTTTCAGCTATATCTATGGACGTAAAACAGCTGCCGATCGAGATGAATTTAACGTATATAAAGCGATAGTAGATAAATATCAGCCTTATAATAAAGATGTTTTATTTTCTTTTATCAGATTAGGTGAAAGCCGTTGTTTTGACTCTTTTCCAAAATATTTCAAAGTCTTAATGAGAGAATTGAAAAGAGGACTTCCGGTATCTGAACATTTCAGGGTTTTAGTCAATATTTTTGATTATGTTTATGATAAGTCTGACAATAAGCAGAAAAAACAATTCAAGGAGTTGATTGAGTATTCAAAGAGCTTGCAGAATGAGTATTTTGCTTCTGCTTATGATGAAAAATTATTGAGTCGTTTTTGAGAATAGCATTATTATCAATGTATTATATTATTTAAAAGGGTGGTTATTTTTAATCACCCTTTTTTAAGGTTGTGTGTTTTCAGTATTAAAGAAACATTTATTTTACTAAATAGTTACCTTTGAAGAGTATAAATATGAGAGTGGCATGAATGTCAGGTCAAGAGTAATACATCATTATATTGAAAAGAGGATCCTTTCCCGTTATGAACAATATGATGCGGCACACAGGCTTTCACATATCAATATGGTGATAAACCGGAGTCGTGAGATATCTAAAGGGATGGAAATAGATCCGCTGATGGTTTATGTCATAGCTGCTTATCATGATGTAGGTATCTGCGAGGGTAGGGAAAATCATCATATAAGTTCAGGCAGAATATTGTCAGAGGATAGGGTGATCAGATTCTGGTTCTCAAGGCAGGAGATCAAGATAATGAGAGAGGCGATAGAGGATCACCGGGCTTCGAGCAAGTATGAACCTCGAAGTATTTATGGCAAGATAGTGGCTGAGGCTGATCGCCAGATAGATATTAACACAATTATCATCAGAACGCTTCAGTATGGCTTCGCAAACAATCCTGATCTTTCCAAAGAGGAGCACGTCCGGCGTGCCGGACAGCATTTGAAAGAAAAATACGGTGAAGGCGGCTATCTCAAATTATGGCTTCCAAACACCACTAATGCACAGAAACTTGAGCAGCTTCGCGCCCTTATCAAAGATGCACTACTCCTTGATACCACAATAAACCACCTGTTTAATACGGCACTTGACCAAAAAGCAAATAAGGAGAGGCGGAACCGTCCGTCCACTTAGAGGCCTTTATCTGTGGTGTTGGATCAGAACCATTATATGAAGCGGCATTGGTGTTAAGTGTTATTGCAAGTTGGGTAAAGTCTTCAGCTGATTTTGCATCAGTCTTGCCTTCAATATCCGGAATTGGTGAGTAATAATAATTTCCTATTCCATTGTGTGTGTAAGCCTGAGTTTTAGCGCACCCGCTGAGATAATAACATAAGACTGTCTTGGTAGCGTTTGAGGCATCATATCCACATACACCTCCTACATACCGTTGAGAGGAGACAGAACCGGTATTATAGCAATTCTCAATGTATCCGCTCTGTTCCCCCACCACTCCGCCGGCAGTTTGATGATAAGATCCAACAATACCTGTATTGTAGCAATTAATGACATTGCCACTATTATTACCGATCACACCACCCGCCACACCGGTAACATTACCCATGTCGCAGACAACTGTACCGGTATTGTAACAATTAATTACACTACATGAATTAGTCCCTGCGATGCCACCAATTGTTGAACCGTATGTTCTTATTTCTCCTGTATTATAACAATATGCCATACTGCCACCCCCTGACATGTTACCACATACGCCTCCAATAAAAAATGATGAATTTCCCGCCCCTTGTACTGTTGCCGTATTGTTACAATAAGCAACGGTGCAGTTCGAACAAGAGCCAAATACACCTCCTACCGATGATCCGGAACTGATAATACTCCCCTTATTGTCGCAGTATGAGACAGTACTGTTTGTACAGGATCCACATACACCTCCGTAATAGTTGATTGTATGTGAACAGGTAATATTACCATCAAAAGAGCAGTTGTCCATTGTGCCATCAGAGAATGATCCGCAAATACCGCCCAAATAGCCGGCTCCATCAACTGATCCTGTAAAATTGCAGTTATTGATAATAGCCTTATACGCATAACCACATATTCCACCGATATATGACCAGCCATGAACAGAACCTGTTACAGTAAGATTACTGATAACGCTTCCTTCTCCTAAACGTCCGAAAAGCCCCTTGCAATTAGTGCTGATATCAGGATCAATATACAAACCTGTTATTTCGTGACCGGCACCATCAACGATGCCATTGAATTGAGTGGATTTGGTATCATCATCCTCATCTTCCTGACCAATGGGAACCCACTTATTGCCTGACAGGTCAATATTATGCATAATGCGGAAAAACTTTCCGGACAGATTGTTGCCATTATTAACTATCACTGCCAGGTGAGCTAATTCATAGGCATTAGTAATCATATACGGATTTTGTACTGTACCAAGGCCTCCGCCAAAATTAGGAGATGCCGCATCTGTCCAGTTGCCATTATGAGAAAGAACAATATCATCAGGATCAGAGCCATAAACCAAATACGGAGATTTAT
>CAZPLM010000124.1:3503-6682 GCA_964587275.1 uncultured Muribaculaceae bacterium
CGTAAAGGAGTTCGTAGATGACAAGGTTCGCCCAGCCGTAAGCAATAATCCTGGAATATGCTTCATTAAACTGTGAAGAGATTTTATTAAGGGTATCTGCAAGTGTGAGGAACTCTTCAGCAGATTTTTCAGCCCCATTTTCACTCTCTGAAGATGCGCAACCGGAGAGATAATAACATGATGCTATTGAGCCATTTCCAATGCTTCCACATACCCCTCCCACATCATAAGAGCCGTTTATTGATCCTGTATTGAAGCAATTAGTCGTTCTTCCAGAATTGCTGCCGGAATATCCTATTACCCCTCCAACGGCATGGGAGGAACCATTTACTGAGCCGGTGTTATAGCAATTTATGATTGTTCTTGAATTATCTCCGCATATTCCACCTAAGACGTAAGTACCACTTACTGAGGCTGTGTTATAAGAGTTTATGAGTGTGCCGGAATTAGATCCACATATTCCACCTGAATATGAGTCTCCACTTACTGACCCTGAATAGGAACAGTTCATTATTGTTCCGGAATTATATCCGCAAACGCCTCCGACATTTCCACTTCCCTTGACATATCCGTTTACTGAAAGATTACTGATACTTCCGGACACATATCCGAAAAGGCCCTTGAAAGAGTCGGTTGCTTTAACATAAAGCCCGGAGATTTTATGATTTGCCCCTTCAAATGTACCTCTAAAATAGTTGGAGGAATTTCCAATTACCGTCCATTGATTATCTTCACTGCCGTTGAGGTCTATGTCGTTCATTAAATATAAATACTTGCCTGACATCCCGTTACCACCATTCACGGCAGTAGCTATAGCAGTCAGATCAGATGCTGTAAGAATCAGATATGGATCATTTGCAGTCCCTTCTCCTGTCCAACTTTGAGTATGATCAGCATCTGACATATCACACAATTTGCTGAAAGTATAGTATTTACCACTTTCAAGTCGGGCATCTTCTGTAGTACTGATGGTGAATTCTTTACTATATCCTGATAAGTATACTTTAATTTTTACGGAGTTATCCGTTCCTGCATAAAATGTAGTTGGAATAATCATCAGAGGGAGAGTATATATCGTATCAGCTGTTACCACAGGCGGGTCATTGACGACAATAGAAACCGTACCTGCATCACCGACACTAAGTGCAGAATCAAAATCATTATCTGTAAGATCAAATGTGGCGGTAGGATAAAATTCAGTTGATCCACTGCCGCTAAGTTCTACCTTCAGCAAACGTACATTCGATTCCGGAATGTTTGAAAATTTCAATCTCAATTTAATGCCTGCGTTGATATTATGAAAATTGACATACGCCGTACTGCCTGATAATGTCATTTCATCACTCACCATATAGCATTGGTCTGAAATGTTATAAGTAGCAGCAGCTATGTCACAGTACCTGCGTGATACATCTATCGGGTATTTGTCAAAAAGAAAATATTCCTGACTGTATGGAGAAATAAAGCGGATTTTGTCCCCGGTTGCAGGACCCTTGAACGTGGCGATTTTGCCGAGATCACTATCAAATGAATCCATTTTAAACCGAGAGACAGTTGTGACTCCGGAACTCCACGCACCCAGCATATCACCTTTATTCCACTGAAGTACCCATAAGTTATCCTCCTGTGTCACTGATACTTTTGATTGTACTCCGTTGCCCTCTGCTATCGAAGCTGTAATGTCGATAATTCTTCCGGCATTGTCAGTCTGCTTCACAAAGTCATCGTTTTTTGAGCAAGACGCGGCTGCTATTATAAAAGCAACCAACAATGGTAAATAAATATTTTTCATAGTATTATGATTAGATGAAAAACATCCGCTTCCACAAAAATAATAATAATTCCCTATGGATAACATACAAAAGAGGATGACTTTACGGTCACCCTCTTCGTTCAAAATCAACAAGAAAGACTATTTCTTAGGAGCTTCTTTCAAGGTTTCCACTACAAGTTCCCAAAGTTTGTCGATACTTGATACGAGAACTCTCTCGTCAGGTGAGTGAGGGGAACAGATAGTCGGACCGAATGAGACCATATCCCAATTTGGATATGTAGCGCCGAGAATTCCGCATTCGAGGCCGGCGTGAATAGCCATAACCTTTGCATCTTTCTTGAAGAGATTTTTGTAAACCTTCTTCATTTCGTTGAGGATAGGTGACTTCATGTTAGGCTGCCAGCCTGAATAGGCGCCTGCCATTATAACTTTGGCTCCACCAAGTTCGAAAGCAGCGCGAATTGTTTCGGCAAGATCCTCCTTAGATGAATCGATAGCGCTTCTGAGCAGGCAATGGACATCAATTTTGCCTGCATGTGATTTAATAATTGCGAGATTACTTGATGTCTCAACCATACCAGGCATTGAAAGACTCATTTTATAAACCGCATTAGCACAAGCGTACACTGCTTTGACCATCTTAAGGGCGTTATTGCCTGACATAACGGTTTTTGCCGTAGCCGGTTTAGCAAAGATCTCGACAGCAGGGTCAATAAGATCGATTTCATTTTTAGTTTCAGCCAAAACCTTATCGACTATTGCATTGAATGCTTCAACTTTTGCCGAAGGAACAGCAACTTTGGCAACAGCCTCGCGCGGTATTGCATTGCGAAGATTACCTCCCTCTATGCTTACAAGCATACCTTTAAGATCTCTTAATACAGGAAGAAGAATACGGATCAATGTCTTGTTGGCGTTACCGCGGCCCTCATTAATTTCCATTCCTGAGTGACCACCGCGCATTCCCTTAACATTTACTTCAAATACTTTATATCCTTTAGGCAACACTTCTTCCTTATATTTGAACTCGCCGGATACATCGAGACCGCCTGCGCAGCCCACATAAAGTTCACCCTCCGTTTCAGAGTCGAGATTGAGGAGAATGTCTCCCTTGATAACTCCCGGTTTAAGATTGCGCGCTCCTGTCATACCGGTTTCTTCGTCAATTGTAAAGAGAGCCTCTACAGGTCCATGAACGAGATCCTTCGCTTCAAGTACAGCCATTGCTACAGCAACGCCCATTCCGTCATCAGCTCCAAGAGTAGTTCCTTTAGCCTTCAACCAACCATCTTCAATATATGTCTCTATAGAATCTTTCTCAAAATCAAACACCTTATCACTATTCTTTTCACAAACCATATCCATATGAGATTGCAAACAAACCCAAGGCTTAGCCTCCAAACCC
>CAZPLM010000125.1:0-6659 GCA_964587275.1 uncultured Muribaculaceae bacterium
TTGTGGGAGACAAGGTTGTCATTGTCAATCCTGCACCCGCGGTAGCAAAACAGACTCGAAAAATTGCCGAAAGCATTCCGCTGCGCAATCCGGACGGAGATCATACTTCAACTTTCTTTTCAACAGGGCCTGTTGATATTCTCAGGAAAATTGCAACAGATATTGATCCATCCCTCTCCCCTGACAATTTTAAAACCAATATATATATTTAACAAATTACTATCACTTAAAGATTTATGAACTATCTATTTTATGTCGTACCAACCGCAGCCGTCATCGCCCTCCTCTTTGCAATGATCTTCTACAGGCAGATGCTTTCAAAAGATGAGGGCACGCCGACTATGAAAGAGATTGCCCTCCACGTCAAAAAGGGAGCCATGGCATATCTGAGACAACAGTACAAAGTCGTTATTATCGTTTTTCTGATCCTTGCGGTATTTTTTGCAATCCTCGCCTACGGATTCGGCGTCCAGAACCCATGGGTACCATTTGCATTCCTTACAGGAGGATTTTTCTCCGCACTTGCAGGTTATATTGGGATGAAAACAGCAACCTGCGCCTCATCCAGAACTGCAAATGCAGCAAGAAGCTCATTAAATGCAGGGCTTAAAGTTGCATTCAGGTCAGGTGCCGTTATGGGACTGACCGTAGTAGGCTTGGGACTGTTGGATATATCAATATGGTATCTGATTCTCAATGCCTTTGTTGATGCTGCTACCCCTGAACAAAAACTGATAGTCATTACGACAACAATGCTTACATTCGGAATGGGAGCATCAACCCAGGCTCTATTTGCAAGAGTCGGTGGCGGTATATATACAAAAGCCGCAGATGTAGGCGCTGATCTTGTTGGCAAAGTTGAAGCCGGAATTCCGGAGGATGACCCGCGCAATCCAGCAACAATTGCAGACAATGTCGGTGATAACGTGGGAGATGTTGCCGGGATGGGCGCAGACCTTTATGAATCCTATTGTGGTTCAGTACTTGCAACCGCAGCATTAGGCGCCTCAGCCTTCTATACAAAGGGCATTGCAGCTCAGACTAATGCAGTATTTGCCCCGATGCTGATTGCAGCAATAGGTATAATACTCTCTATATTAGGCATTTTCGTGGTAAAAACAAAAGAAGGTGCAGGTATGAAACAACTGCTTAAATCACTCAGTCTCGGAGTTAACCTCAGTTCGGCTCTGATTGCAGTCTGCACTTTTATCATATTATATCTTCTGAAACTGGAAAACTGGCAGTGGATATCCTGTTCAGTGCTGACAGGACTCCTGGCCGGCATTATCATAGGACAGTCAACTGAATATTACACTTCACATTCATACAAACCAACACAAAAAGTTGCAAAAAGTTCGGAAAGCGGACCTGCAACAGTCATCATTCAGGGAATTGGACTGGGAATGGTATCTACTGCAATTCCTGTAATTACCATAGCTGCAGCAATTATATTCGCCTACCTTTTCGCAATAAGATTTGACACGGCAAATATGTTAAGTGCACAGAATATCAGCCTTGGACTTTATGGTATCGGCATTGCAGCTGTAGGAATGCTCTCTACCCTTGGAATAACACTCGCCACCGATGCATACGGTCCGATTGCCGACAATGCAGGCGGAAATGCTCAGATGAGCGAATTGGATCCGGAAGTGAGAAAAAGAACAGATGTGCTTGATGCTCTTGGGAATACCACAGCCGCAACAGGAAAGGGCTTCGCAATAGGATCAGCAGCTCTGACTGCCCTTGCATTGCTTGCATCTTATCTTGAAGAGATCAAGATAGGTCTTGCACATATAGGGCAGACTGTAATTGATGTTGCGGGAAGACAGGTTGAAGTGATCAATGCCACCATTCCTGATATGATGGATTTCTATCAGATAAACCTTATGAACCCTAAAGTCCTTATCGGGATGTTCATAGGAGCAATGATGGCATTCCTTTTCTGCGGTTTGACAATGAATGCCGTTGGAAGGGCCGCCGAAAAAATGGTTGAAGAGGTTCGCCGCCAGTTCCGTGAAATAAAAGGTATTCTCACAAAAGAAGCCACCCCTGATTATGCTCGCTGCGTTGAAATTTCAACAAAGGGGGCTCAACATGAAATGGTATTTCCTTCTATTCTGGCGATTGTAGTTCCTATCCTTGTAGGAGTTATTTTCGGAGTAGCCGGCGTGATGGGACTGTTGATGGGGGGACTAAGTTGCGGATTTGTGCTTGCAATATTTATGGCTAACTCAGGTGGAGCCTGGGACAATGCAAAAAAATATGTTGAAGAGGGACATTTGGGAGGAAGTGGATCGGAAAATCATAAAGCGACAATAGTCGGAGATACCGTAGGTGATCCTTTCAAGGATACGTCAGGACCTTCATTAAATATTCTTATCAAACTGATGTCCATGGTTTCAATAGTAATGGCCGGGTTGACTGTAGCTTTCAGCATACTATAATATTATATAGTATCCGGTCAGACTGAAGCAAAATATTCTAACATTTTATCAATCGTTTAAAACGTTGAAAAATGTTAGAATATTTGTTTTTTATTTAAAAAAATATTACTTTTGAATATCATATACGCGCAAAAAAGTAAAAAAATTTAATCATTTAACAAATTACCTGATTTAAATTCATTCACTTTTTTACATTTTACAACAAAATGTAAATTGATATTTTGATTTTGATTTAATAACATAAACTATGCCAAAGAAGGGCAAGACAAAGAATAAAGCTATTATAAATCATATTTAACAAACCATTATTAAAAACTATTATTAACTAAAAAATCTAACAGATGAAAAAAATCAGACTATTTATGACAGGTCTGCTTCTTGTATTGACTTCAGGGTTGGCAACAGCTCAGAATATACAAGTTAAGGGTACTGTCACTGATGCAAGCACTGGGGAACCTATCCCATTTGCATCTGTTCAGTTGAAAGGAACCATGACAGGTGTGTCTACTGACATTGCAGGTACTTATGCAATCTCTGTACCATCTAATGGTGTTTTGATTTTCAGCTCAATCGGATACACAAGTTCCGAGATCCCTGTAAACCAACGCGCTGCCATTAACGTTTCCCTTACACCTGACTCTGAGGTGTTGGAAGATGTTATCGTTGTGGCTTACGGTACGGTAAAGCGCGAAGCCAAGACGGGATCAGTCGCATCAATGAAGAGCGAAACCATAGCTGAAACCCCTGTTTCTTCAGTAGATAAGTTGCTCGCCGGTAAAATGGCAGGTGTAACAGTATCTTCTGTATCAGGGCAGCCGGGCGGTAACTCTCAGATCCGTATCCGCGGTACATCTTCTGTCAACGCAGGCAATGAGCCTTTGTGGGTTGTCGATGGTATCCCTGTTATGACAGGAGACCAGAGTTACTTCACAAACACATCAAATGCAATGTCTGCAATCAACCCGAGCGATATCGAGTCAATGACCGTCCTGAAAGACGCGGCAGCCGCTTCAATTTACGGTTCACGCGCAGCAAACGGTGTCATCCTCGTTACGACCAAATCCGGAAAGAGCGGAAAAGCCAAATTCACAGCCCGTGCAAAATTCGGAGCTTCACAGCTTGCCAACGACAACGATTTCGGTGTAATGAACGGTGAGGAACTTATCAACTATTATCGTACCTGCGCTGTCAACGGAGGCTATGATCCGGATGATCCTACAGGAGCATACTACTATCCACTTTCACTTCTTAGCAATAAGCTTACAAACTGGATGGACGGATTTACAAGGCTCGGTCAAATGCAGGAATACGAGATTAATGCATCAGGCGGAAACGACAAGGGCAAATTCTACTCATCATTGTCATATCAGGACAACAAGGGTATTGTCTATGGAGTTGATTTCAGCAAGATTACCGCTCGTGTAAACTCTGATTACAAGCTCACCAGACATCTCGAAATGGGGACACGTGTCAATCTCGCTTACACAGAGACTAATGACGTTGCCATGCAGAATTTCTATTATGTCAACCCTATGTTTGCCGGTCTGACCATCAAACCTTGGACTCCATTCTATGATGAAAACGGTGAATACAATACTCAGATTTCAGAGAACAGTAACACCAACCCTCTCTACTCTGCATACAATGATAAACAGTGGGAGAAACAGTACAGGGTACTCGGATCTGTATATTTGCAGTATGAGCCTATTAAAGGCCTTGTATTCAAGACAACAGATGCTATCGAATCGACCTTCGGTGAAGGTATCAGATGGTGGGCTCCGGATCCAGGTGGAGACACTGGAACACTTCAGACTTCAAACACAGAATATATTCAGTTGACTACCTCAAATACTGTTACTTACAGCAAAATGTTCGGTGATCACCAGCTCAGATTACTTGCTGGACAGGAAGCAATGCGCAGGACTTATCATTCATATTATGCATACGCACCTGACATTGACAACAACATTCCTTATCTGAGTACCTCTGTTGCAGAATCAAGTGAAGTCAGCTATAGCTACAACGCACGTACACTGCTTTCATTCCTTGGCAACATTGACTACAGTTATGCCTCAAAGTATTATCTTCAGGCATCTGTCCGCGCTGACGGAAGTTCACTGTTCGGGTCAAATAACAAGTGGGGTACATTCTGGTCAGTCGGCGGTTCATGGAATATTTCAAATGAAGCTTTTATGGAAAGCACAAACAAGTGGCTTTCTCTTTTAAAGATACGTGCCAGCTATGGTGTTAACGGTAATAACAATATCTCTCCTTATCAGGCATACGGCGTATATGAAACCGTAGCATACAACGGAGCCAATGGTATGTTGCCTTCAAGCCCGTCAAACGACAACCTTTCATGGGAGTTGAACAAGACTTGGAATGCCGGTATTGACTTTGCATTCCTCGACAACAGGATAAGCGGTCAGATCGATGTTTACAGTCGTAATACTGAAGATATGCTTCTCAGCAAATCAGTTCCACAGACATCCGGTTTCAGTTCAAACTTCATGAACATCGGTGCAATGAACAATAAGGGTATTGAATTCCAGGTAGAAGGAACAATTCTTCAGAACAAGGATTGGAACTGGACCGTAGGAATGAACATAGCATTCAACAGATCTAAGGTTACTGACCTCGGAGGTGACGAATGGATGGCTTCATCATACGACTCACGTCTGAGACACGTTGTTGGAAAATCATTCTACACTTTCTATGTGAAAGACTATTATGGTGTCAACCCTTCAACAGGTCAAGCACTCTGGCGCGCAGACAATACAGACACGGACGATCCTGATGATTATTATCTGACATCTAGCTATTCAAACGCCCGTTATGTCTATGCAGGTTCTCCTGAGCCTAAATACACAGGCGGTTTCAATACTGTTGTATCATGGAAAGGTCTCAGCTTAAGCGCATATTTTGAAGGAAAGGGTGGAAATAAGGTTTACATCGGTGCAATGAGATACATCAACTCAGACGGTAACCAGATGAATATGAACCAGACTACACTTGAACTTAATTACTGGAAGAATCCGGGCGATTACAATGTTCAGCCTAAGCCTTATGCGGGAAACTCATCAAATTCATACAACGCTTCTTCAACACGCTGGATTCAAAAAGGCGACTATCTACGTGTAAAGGATGTAACTATCTCTTACAATCTTCCTAAGAAGATACTTGACAAAATCCATGTATCAGGTTTGAAAATATACGTAAGCGGACTTAACCTCTATACATTCCACGATGTTGACTTCTGGGATCCAGAAAGAGGTGAAGAAGGTATGGGCTGGGGTATTTATCCACAGACTAAGACCTTGGTCGGCGGTATAGAATTGTCATTCTAACTTTAAAAGAAATTGAAATGAAAAAAATATTAGTTTTAGCACTTTTCACAACTTTGATTCTCGCCACAGGTTGCAAAGACTTCCTGGTTGAGGATCCGCTTTTGACGCAGAGTACTGAGCTTACTCTTTCAACCTACAGCGGACTTAACAAAGCGGTAGGTGGAGCATATACTCCTCTGGGCGATGGTACTTGGTATGGTGCTTTTCTGGTTCTCGACAGTGAAATGAGAGTTGGTAATGCAATGATTCCTACTAATTCCGACTTCGCATCAGGTCGTATGACCGTACCATACACAATGGCATATAACGAAAGTAGCACATCAGGACTGTGGTCTTATGCATATTTCACAATATCAGCATGTAACAACGTCCTTAACGCTATTGACAATAATGCCGAAGCTCTTGCAGTTGACGGTATCACACAAGACGATGTTAACAACCTCAAGGCTGAAGCTCTCGCTCTTCGCGCACTTTCACACTTCGACCTTTTAAGGGTTTATTCTCGTACAGATTTAACTCACAATCCTGAATTGGGTATCTCTCTTATTCTCGAGCCTCAAACTCCTGATTTGATGCCTTCAAGGAATTCTGTTTCTGACGTTTATACCCAGGTTATCACAGATCTTACCACTGCAGAATCACTGATGAGTGACGGTTATGAAAGAGACGGTGTTTCCGATGTTAAAGCAACATTTACCAAACCGGCAATTCAAGCATTGCTCGCAAGAGTATATCTCTATGCAAAACAATATCAGAATGCTGCAAACTACGCTACCAAGATTATCAGCAGCGGCGACTATAAGCTTTGGTCAAAAGCTGAATACGCATCTGTATGGGGCAACGATATAGGAGGCTCAGAAGTTATTTT
>CAZPLM010000126.1:0-2625 GCA_964587275.1 uncultured Muribaculaceae bacterium
AAGCAATTCCTTTACGGCTGCTTCAATCTGGGCATCTTTACCCTGAAGTGTTTCGTTGTATGGAAGTGCAACCTTGATATCCGGTTCAAGTTGATTGTTTTCAGTTACGACACCATCGTATCCCATTGTTCCGATCATAGGAATACCAAATACGATAGTCGGATCAATCTGACGTTCCCACCATACTGCAGTACCGGTGCCGGCAACAGGCATACCTACAAGTTTGCCGAGGCCATTCTGTTTGTAAACGAATGGGAAAATGAATGCATCACTGTAATTCCCTTCACAGATCAGGACAATACTTGGCTTGGTCCATCTTGTTGCAGGCTCAGATCCATTTGTCTTGGCACCCTGAGGAGCAAAACTAAGATATTTCTTACCACTGAGGAATGTGTTGAGGTCATCGTGAAGCCATCCGCCGCCATTGAAACGGGTATCTACAATAAGAGCTTCCTTGTCAATATTTTTGCCGAGAACATTCTCGATGACAGTTCTGTAACTCTCTTCATCCATACCTTCCACATGAACGTATCCGAGTCTTCCGCCACTGAGTGAATCAACCAATTTTTCCATTCTTCTTGTCCACTCGTTGTAAAGAAGTCTATACATATCTTCGCCTGCATTAGCGCGCATCTCCTGTGTGAATGTCTTTCCGTCAGTTGATTGAATAGAAAGGAGCACATTTTGATTTGCAATATTGTTAAGATATTTGTTATAGTTGTCATCAGCCTTGATCTCCTGACCGTTAATAGCTGTAATAATATCGCCGGCCTTAATCTTATTCTCTTTCTTGTCGGCAATTCCACCAGGTATGATTTCAGAAATTTTGATACCGTCACCCTTATATGTGTCGTCAAACATCATTCCCAGATATGCTGTAGCATCTCCATTTCCACCTCTGTAATAGTATCTTGCTCCGGTGTGTGAACCATTCAATTCACCGAGCAGTTCACTCAGAAGAACCTGAAAATCGAAATTATTGTTGATATAAGGAAGCAATTTGGCGTATTCGTCATGGTACATTTGCCAGTCTATTCCGTGGATTGAAGGATCATAAAACTTCTTGATCACCTGACTCCATATATGATTAAAGATATATTCACGTTCGGCAGCGCTGTTCAAGTCCATCTTGCATGACATTGAGACAGGTTTAATCTCACCGCTGTTTACATCTATAGTGATGACAGAATTGTTGTTGATGGCGTAGATAGTCGATTCATCATTGCTTAAGGTTAGAGATGATGGACTTCCAATGCTTGTGAGAGGCTTGGTTTCACCGGTGCGGGTCTCTGTTTTCCAAATTGTGCAGCCCTTATTTTCCATTCTTGAATAGAACAATTTGCTGCCGTCTTTTGTCATTGCATAACCGCCAATTCTTCCACTGTTGATTGTCAGACGAACTTTGCGGTTTTCCAGATTATTAAGATCAAATGTAAAGGTTTCTTCTTTCTTTACCTCATCCTTCTTGTCATCTTTCTTTGATTTGCCTTTTTTGACCTTCTCTGATGCAGCTTTGTCAAGACTGTCTTTCTTACTCTTGTCAGCATCTTCCTTTTCTTTCAACAGTTCAAAATCCTCTTTGCTTAACTTAAACTTGTCAAATGCCTCACGGTCAAAGAACACTGCATAAATGTCGCTTTCCTGACCACCCTGGGTTGAAGGTGCGCGCAAGCCATCTTTTGTGCTAATATAAAGCATCATTTTGCCGTCCATAGCAAACTTTGCGCTGTAATCTCCAAATCCGGAATTGACAGGATATACAAGTTCGCCTGTGCCGTCAGCCTTAACTAAAGCTGTATTCGATTGGAAAATACGTCCTTTTTCTGAATCTATCAGCAGCCATTTGCTGTCAGGACTCCATGAGAAATCCCAGTCACCGTCTCTATACGAGTAATTTATGCCAACAGGCATAACGGTAACGCTTGTTTTTGTGTCAAGATTGTAAACCCTCAACTCGTTACGTTCATGAACGTATGCGATTTTTTTGTTATCGGGAGAGACAACCGGTTGATAATTGTTGCTTTCATCAACAATTACCGGTTCAATGTTAAACATTGTGGCTGCATAGAAATATTTTTCGTCATTCTTAAGAGAAGCCCTGTAAATGCCCCAAACTCCATCTTTCTCTTCGCTGAAATAGAGATACTTGCTATCCTTTGACCAGGTAATCATTCTCTCCTGGTAAGGAGTGTCGGTAACCCTTTTTGTCCTGGAGTCTTTTATTCCGGCAACGAAGATCTCACCGCGATTGACAACTGCAACTTCCTTTCCATCAGGGCGAACTTCGAATTCTGAAATGGAATTCAGATTCATATTCCTTGTCATTTCATACCCGGCATCAGTAGCAATGCTTACCGTCAGTTTCTTTGGCTGCTGACCCTCGTTGAGGGTGTAAATATCTCCTTTCCAGGTAAAAGCAATATCGTTGTTGCCTGAAACGCTCATTTCTCTGACAGGGAAATCTTTAAACTTGGTGAGTTGTGTCTCGTTTCCTGTCGCAATGTTTCTTTTATAGAGATTTAATGTGCCATCCTTTTCATTTGAATAGTAGAAAGAATTGCCGTCTGATGTAAATGCAGGGACGCGGTCTTCACCGTTGAAGTCCGAAACCTGAGTATAAGTATT
>CAZPLM010000126.1:2635-6274 GCA_964587275.1 uncultured Muribaculaceae bacterium
TTTGCAGCAATGTCGTATATCCAAATATCGCGTGTTACTGCAGATGTGTGGTGTTTCCTGTAATTGTCTTCGTAACCCTTCCAGTCGTGGTAAATGATTTTAGAGCCATCTGCATTGTAGCGTGCTTCTGCAGCTCCTGCAGCTGTTACCAATGTGGCTCTGCCGCCTTTTGCGGGAATGGAGTAGAGAGAAGGGAAGCCGGCAACAGGCATTCTGACACTTTCAGCTGGCTGATATCTGCCACATCTGAATAGAATGTTCTGATTGTCAGGTGTAAAGTCAAGTGGGTAATCATTACCGCTCTCGTATGTGATTCTTGACGGTACACCTCCGTTTGCAGGCATAGTAAATACGTCAAAATTGCCATACTTGTTACTTGCAAATGCAATTGTGTTTCCGTCATGACTCCAGACCGGATTTGTGCAATAATCGTCACCTACAGTCAATGGTGTAGCTACACCACCAACAGAGCTGACTTTATACAAATTCCCCATATATCCGAAGACAATGGTTTTACCGTCAGGTGAAATTGCAGGATTGCGAAGCCATCTGACTTCCTGCTGTGCAAAGGCCATAGTGACCATTAAACACAGAATCAGGGACATAAAGATTTTTTTCATAAAAGAATAATAAAGTATTTGATATTGATATAATGTTTTTGTTCCGATTGTTCTGGTCTGACTTTTTTTTCCAACGGTGTGCAAAAACGCCCTTTTTGCACACGGATCACTGCTTTTTCCTCCAACGGTGTGCGAAATCGCTGTTTCTGCACACGGATACAAACGACATTATTCATTGAACAAATAATGATTCAATAAACAATTATATTGAATCAATATTCAGTCATCCATTGCCTCTTTTTGCACATTAATCATTTATAAGCGTTTATAAATGATTTGACATATTTTACCGCAAAAACTCTTCCAAAATTATCATTGCACATTATTATTGACGAATGAAATCTAAAAAAGTTGCATTTATTTTGAATAATTTACAACAAAAATATCCATTTTGCCGTAAAAATAGTAATTCCACATCTTTGCATTAATGGCTGAAAAGAGAAACTCTTTATTCTGAAATAAATGGTTGCCAATCAACAGGAGCAATCACAGAGATTTCTTCTTTGCGGGTCGGGTGAGTGAATGTGATGCTGCGAGCATGCAAATTTATGCCGCCGTCTTTGTTTGAACGAGGTGATCCATATTTCAGGTCTCCCTTGATAGGGCATCCAATTGCGGCAAGTTGACAGCGAATCTGATGGTGCCTTCCTGTAAGTAGAACAACCTCAATGAGATAATATCTGTCGAATGATTTAATGAGTTTATATTCGAGTCTGGCTTCCTTGGCGCCGGCAGGAAAGACGGGTTTCTTTCCGTAATTTGACTCCAATGCGGATTCGTTTGAGCTTTTGTAGACAATTGAACTATCAGTATCTGAGGTAATTGCTGAGCGACAATTCGTTGCTGCTTTACCAGTTCCCATTAAATTATTGGCCCTTGAATTTTTGCTTTTTACATCTGGCTCAATATTTCTCGCGATTACAGGACGTGCATATTCATCGTATGCAAAGGATTTATTCAACTTTTCATTCCTGACAAGGTAGTGTTTCAATATTCCCTCTTCAGGCTCCGGCTTTACACCTGTCAATGCCCAATAAGTTTTATGGACTGAACCGTTTCTAAATGCTTCATTCATTCTTTCGAGGCACTTTGACGTTTTTGCAAAAAGGGCAATACCGCTTACCGGCCTGTCGAGGCGGTGGGGAACCCCCATAAATACGCGGCCAGGCTTATTGTCACGCATAGCGATGAATGCTTTAAGTGTTTCACTTAAAGGCTCATCACCGGTTTTGTCTCCCTGAACGATTTCTCCAATGCGTTTGTTTATAATAAGTATATGATTGTCTTCGTATAAAATCCTTTTTGATATGTCATCAAATTCCTCTTGATAAAGCTGCCTATATTCCATTTTTAATCGTTTTTAAACATTTATAAACGTTTGCTTACGTTTAAATTCGCTCGCAAAGGTAGTTAACTTTTCATAATCATCTTCGATCAACATCAATTCGTTATCTTATGGATGCGACCACTCAAGATTGACATCTGTTGTAGGAGCACTCAAAGAGCCTAATTTGTGGAAGGAATGGTATTCGGCCAATGTCCGTTAGCTTTGGAGACGGTGTTAGTCCACACTGGATGCCCTTTTTGGGGAATGAAATGTGGTTTCGCCGATGTTTGTCCACGCTGGAGGACGTATTTGCCAATAGGCCAGTGGTGGTAAGTTGAGATATGCTGGCTACGAGGCTCCACCGGCTGGCTCTTTCGACAGCCTCTGCACCATTGACTGCGGTAAGTTGAGATATGCTGGCCAAGAGGTTCCACCGGAGGTCATAGACCGACACTAATATAGGAAATAAAGTCATCGGTGTTGGCGGTGGCAGTGGAAATGCGGTCCCACCGGAGGTCTTAGACGGACGCTATTATTGGAAGCAGTAGGCTATTATCGGAAGCAGTAAGCTTTTATCAGAAACGGTTAGATATTGTTGGAAACTGATGGTTCGCATCGTTACTTATTAGTGGTTCTGTCAAGGTATTTATTGGCAGGCTGAAGGTGAGTGACATTTATTTATTAAAAGAATCAGTGCCATAGTATCGCTCATTTTGCGTAAGGAAAACAATGAAATGTGACAGGATGTCAGTTTTGAACACTTTTTGAGCAAATGGCACAATCTTCGTTAATTCAGTTGACGTGGCCGTGAGAAGATTTGGACAATCTCGTTAAAAGAACACCGAATCACTTTCTGAGCCTCAGCCGGAGTTGTGTTTTTGACAATTCATCTAAATAAGATGACATGCCAATAGCCGCTTCCGGATGACAAGTTTGATTGAAAATAAAAAAATAGGAGAAAAATATTATGGGAAAAATCATTGGTATAGACCTTGGAACTACGAACTCATGCGTAGCAGTAATGGAAGGCAACGAACCGACCGTTATTATTAACAGTGAGGGTAAAAGAACTACACCGTCAGTAGTGGCATTTACTGAAAATGGTGAAAGAAAAATTGGCGATCCTGCAAAAAGACAGGCAATTACAAACCCTAAGAAAACCATTTTCTCTATAAAGAGATTTATGGGTGAGACTTACGATAGAGTCCAGAAAGAGATTTCGCGTGTCCCTTATCAGGTTGACAAAGGTGACAACAATACGCCACGTGTAAATATTGATGGCAGACTTTATTCACCTCAGGAGATTTCAGCAATGGTTCTCCAAAAAATGAAAAAGACTGCGGAGGATTACCTTGGACAAACTGTAACTGAGGCTGTTATTACTGTTCCTGCATACTTTAGCGATTCACAAAGGCAGGCAACAAAAGAGGCAGGTGAGATTGCAGGACTGAAAGTTAAAAGAATTATCAACGAACCGACAGCTGCAGCATTGGCATACGGTCTTGATAAGAAAAATAAAGATATGAAAGTCGCAGTATTCGACCTTGGTGGCGGTACATTCGATATTTCAATACTTGAACTCGGCGATGGAGTATTTGAAGTTAAATCAACTAATGGTGATACTCACCTTGGTGGTGATGACTTTGACCAAAAGATCATTGACTGGTTGGCAGAAGAATTCATGGCTGAAAA
>CAZPLM010000126.1:6284-6626 GCA_964587275.1 uncultured Muribaculaceae bacterium
CTTGATTTAAGGAAAGACCCAATGGCCCTTCAGAGACTGAAAGAGGCTGCTGAAAAAGCAAAGATCGAGCTTTCAAGCCAGACTTCAAGCGAGATCAATCTTCCTTATATTATGCCTGTTGATGGCGTTCCAAAACACCTTGTTAAAACATTGACACGCGCCAAATTTGAACAGTTGTGTGATTCATTGTTTAACGCCACAATGGAACCTTGTCGTAAGGCATTGAATGATGCTAAAATGAAAGCATCTGATATTGATGAGATTTTGCTTGTGGGTGGTTCAACCCGTATTCCTGCTGTGCAGGAACTTGTACAGAAATTTTTTGGCAAGGCTCCAAACAGA
>CAZPLM010000127.1:0-6622 GCA_964587275.1 uncultured Muribaculaceae bacterium
TCTATTCACGGAGTTGTTTATTCTTCAGGAGTTTTAAAGAATGATGATAATATATACGGCGCATTTTTCAAAGGAGTGGACTCCCTGTACAACTTCTCTTTTTTTGAATCTTCTCTTGTTGAGGGTAAATTGCCGGACTATTCGGGCAAGATTTCAAATGATATTCTTATCTCACGCAGGATGGCGGACAGGATGAACTACAAGGTTGGAGACAATATGGTGGCATATTTTATCGGAGATGAAGTCAAAGTGCGCAAATTCAAGGTTTGCGGGATATATGACGCTCAGCTTGAGGATATCGATAATACACTTACACTTATTGACAGACGTCAGGCACAGAGGATTAACGGCTGGTCAAAAAGTGAATTCTCAACATTTGAGATCAATCTTAAAAGAAACAGCGATATAGAAAAAACAAGCGACAAAATCGAACAGATAATCTTCGATAAACAGCAGGAAAAGGATCCTCCTCTGTTTGTAAGTTCCGTACTTCAACTTTTTTCAAACCTTTTTGACTGGTTGAATCTGCTTGATTTCAATATGATGATTGTAATGATACTGATGCTTGCGGTGGCCGGGTTCAATATGATATCAACTCTGCTTATAATACTCTTTGAGAAGATCTCGATGATAGGTGTTCTCAAGTCGCTCGGAATGACGAATGCAGGGGTGAATAAGGTGTTCCGGAGAGTCGCTTTCGGGATAGTGGGGAAAGGACTTATATACGGAAATATTGCAGCACTTGTTCTCTGCGTCATTCAAAAATATTTCAAGATCATCACACTTAATCCGGAGAATTATTTCGTAAAATTTGTACCTGTAAGAATCAATTTTGGATACTTTGTTGCTGCTGATCTGCTATCAGTTGTCATCATCATGGCGATAATGATGCTCTCATCTTTTTTTATTTCAAAAATCAGCCCTGACAGGACGATGAGGGTCGAATAAATTTGCTAAATTTGTATATTATGGTTGAAAAATTATTTGAGAAATATACAGGAACATCACCTCTCTCTACGGAAGAGTTGCCGTCATCAGGAAGCAACAGGCGGTATTTCAGACTGAAGAGCGAGAAAGAGACTCTGATCGGGACGATTGGGACCTGTGTGGATGAAAATATAGCATTTATTACACTTGCAGAAGATTTTTATAAAAAAGGATTGCCCGTGCCCAAGGTGCTTGCCGTTTCTGATGACAAGACCTGTTATTTGCAGGAAGATCTTGGAGATGAGACGCTCTTTAAGGCAATCTCCGGAGGAAGGACCAAAGGACAGTATGATGAGAGTGAAAAAGCACTGCTCTTCAAGACAGTTTCCGCACTTCCCGATATTCAGTTCATCGGAGCGGAAAATCTCGATTTTTCAGTCTGCTATCCTCAGCCCGAGTTTGATGAGAGGATGATATCATTTGATCTCAATTATTTCAAATACTGTTTTTTAAAGGCTACTGGGGTTGAATTCAGCGAGATAAGACTTGAAAACGATTTTCAGGCGCTGTCCAAATATCTGATGCGCACCATGTCCGATACTTTTCTTTACAGAGATTTTCAGGCAAGAAATGTGATGTTAGTTGATGGTAAGCCATATTTTATTGATTTCCAGGGTGGAAGGAAAGGACCGGTCTATTATGATGTCGCTTCATTTATCTGGCAGGCAAGGGCCAATTATTCAGAGGAGCTGAGGATGGAGCTTGTAGGCAAGTATCTGGATTCTCTTGAAAAATATAAAAAGGTTGATAGGTCGGAATTTCTTGAGACACTGAGACATTTTATCCTGTTCAGGACTTTGCAGGTGTTGGGCGCATACGGTTTTAGAGGCTATTTTGAAAAGAAACCTCATTTCATGCAGAGCGTACCGTATGCTATGGACAATCTCAAGAAGTTGCTTAATACCCCGTTCAAGGAATACCCGTATCTTTCAAGTATTCTTCTTGAACTCACCAAACTGCGAGAATTTACAGAGATGAATCCGGAGCGCAAGCTGGAAGTGAAAATTTACAGTTTCGCCTATAAAAAAGGCATTCCCAATGATGTAAGCGGTAATGGAGGTGGATATGTCTTTGACTGCAGGGGACTTGAGAATCCAGGAAAATATGAACACTTCAAACACTTCACAGGTACAGATCCGGAAGTTGTCAAATTTATGGAGGATGACGGAGGAGTGTTGAGGTTTATGAGCCATATCTATCCTTTGGCTGATGCACATATCCAGAGATACATAGAGAGGAAGTTCACTCACCTGATGTTTTCTTTCGGGTGTACAGGCGGGCAGCATCGTTCTGTCTATTGCGCTCAACACCTTGCTGAATATGTGGCCAAGAAGTTTGATGTGAAGGTGCATCTCTACCACAGAGAATTGGAGATGGAACAGGATTTTTAGCATGAAAGCGCTGATTTTTGCCGCAGGACTTGGTACTCGACTTAAACCGCTTACGGACGAGAGACCAAAAGCTCTTGTTGAGGTCGGCGGGATACCGATGCTGGAGCGGACAATCATGCGGCTCAAAGAGGCCGGATTTACAGATCTTGTAATCAATATCCATCATTTCGGCGATCAGGTAATAGATTTTCTTAATGAACATTCCGATTTTGGGTGCAATATCTCGATTTCAGATGAACGGATGCTTCTTAGAGAGACAGGCGGAGGTATAAAATATGCGCATGACCTGTTATCTGATGACGAGCCGTTTCTAATTCACAATGTGGACATTATTTCCAATCTTGATATCAGGTGGCTGATGAGGGAGCATTGTTTAAATGATTCCATTCGTCAGCCTCTGGCTACATTGCTAGTGAGCGAAAGACAGACCTCCAGATATTTTCTTTTTGATGAGGATAATCGCCTGGTCGGATGGACCAATATCAATAGCGGTGAGGTTAGATCTCCTTACAGGAATCTTAAGATAGATAATTGTCGCAAACTTGCATTTGCGGGCATTCATATTGAATCGCAAGCCATTTTTCCGTTAATGGAAAAATGGCCTGACAAATTCTCTATTACTGATTTCTATATTTCTGTATGTGACCGGTATTTGATCCGCGCCGCCATCTATCCCGGACTTAAACTTGCCGATATCGGTACGCCTGAAGCGGTAAGAGATTACAGAGAATAACTTACTCCCAGTCCCACATAGATATTATAGAGTTTGTACTCTATTCCGGTGAAATTGGCATTCAGCAATGAGCTGAGTGACCATTTCATGTCAAGCCTGAGTGAAAGTTTCCTGTAAACCTGTCGTGTGGCTCCGGCTTCAATGCCATAATCGAACTTTCGTATCTCGTTGTCAAACTCGAAGGTCTCATAGTCGATATCTGTTCGACTTCCGGTAGGTGTCGTTTCGCGCAGGTATCCATTTTTGACTGCACCGTCAAACTGCCCTGATAGTTTCCATGCACCGAAAACGCCAAAGTCGAGCATCCAGTTGGGACTTGGACTGTAAGTGGCTAATATCGGAATTGTCAGATATGTTGCCTCCACGTCCGTCTCGTTTATGCCTGTAAAGTACCCGTTAGTTTCAAGCCCGTCAATATTGACTCTTGTGTGAAGTTGATATACTGATGCTGAAACACTCATTCCTTTCTGTTCAAGTCTTGCTCCGGAGGTGAATCCGAAATTTCTGTCATTCAGAAAAGAGATATACCACCCTATTTCAGGAGAGAATCGCGGAGACCATGTGAGATTTGATAATCTGTTCGGGACAGGAATAGGAGAGGACCCTCCCAGATTCAACCCAGCAACGATGCGTTGTGATATTTTAAAATAATCATCCGCGACGGCATTGGTGAAACAAAAAAGAAGCAGGGAGATAATCACTATTTTTTTCATAATGGAATAGATAATTCAGGTTGATATTAATTATTTGATTGCCACATTGTCAACGGTCAATGTGCTCCCCGGTGCTCCGCGGTAGTCGTCCCCGTTTGCGCTTGAGGCTGCTACAATGGTAATCATCAAGTTGCTGATGCCTGACAAATCCTTTTTATAAGTAAAAGGTATTTCCACATAAGTAAAGACATTTGCCCCGTACAGCGATTCAGGAAAAATGGAATCATTCATTACAGCTTCGGCAATGATTCTGTCGCTCGACTGTACATTTGTGCCGTCAAGAGGCTCAGTACCCTCAAATATTCTGGCGTAGAACATACATTTGTCTTTTCCGTCGGTGACTACTTTTCCATTTTCATCTATGAACACGCTCCCACGTTTGTATTTGATCCATCCGGTAAGTTTTGTAGGAGGATTTGAACTGTCATAGGTGTAAGTAACACCGAATTGAGGACATTTGAGGGGGCTTGTGAGGGCATACATGGTATTGAAAGAGCCGAGAAACAGAGAACCTGAAATAATGGATGGAATGTATCCTGCCTGTCCTCCAAGCCTTGTCTGAACCTCAGCGGCATAGTTGCCCATATAACTTGAGGTTGTCTTGTAGGTAGGATATTCAACTCTGCTGCCGCTTGGTAGCATTGCATTCATTGTGACTACACCGGCATTTGCCGAGCACCAGCCTAACGGGTGTTCGTATGCATTGTTGACTGTATGCCAGTTTTCAAAATCAAATGACCATTCAGAAGGACAGTAAACAGTTACTTTATATCTTCTCTGCCAGTTTCCGTCCTCTGATGTTACCGTATAATAAACAGGTCCGCTGAAATCCTGGACAGTACCTGATGCCGGCTCGACTGTGGCTCCGGCAGTGACTGTAATGACGGGTGTCAGAGATGATAAATCTCTTGGTTCGTCAATATATATGTCTATCACCTCATTGGTGGGAACAATGACACCATCGATAATATTCTCCTTGAAACTGAATGAGAGAATATCAGCCTCCATATTCAGAGGTTCGCCGTTTTCGCACGATGTGAGAATAACAGCAACAGAGAAAAATAAAAGTAGTTTTTTCATTTTAGTAATTACTCCACCTTCCGGTAGATTTCAGATATTTGATTTCACTGATTCTCAGATTAGATTTTGCATCAATCAGGTCAGCCCATGCCTTTTGCCAAAGTGTCTGCGCTTCAAGATAGTCAGCGGTAGTTTCAAGTCCGGCGTCATAGCTGTCCTTACTTACTCTCAGGTTCTCTGCAGACTGATCGAGGGATCGTTGCATAAGAGCGACTTCACATCTTGCCTCTGTCACATTGTTGAAGCATTGATTGATTTCAAGTTCCATCTTTCGCATTCCGTCTTCCTTCTGAATTTCGGCTGTACGGTAATCTGCCTTTGCTGCTCTGACCTTGTTGTATCCTTCGCCCCAATGGAAAAGAGGAATTTTGACAGTTGCCATTCCTATAAATGAGGAGTTGTCAATCAGCCTGTCTCCATTTAATTTAAGACCGTTCATATAACCATAGCTTGCAGCAATCCCTATATTCGGCAGGAAATCGGCCCTGGTCAGGCGAACCTCCTGTTTCTTCAGTTCAACCTGCTTATCAAGCATACGGTATTCATAACGGGCTGTAACATCATAATCGCTCGAACTGATATTTTCATTCGCGTCAATGTCATCTTCCGCTATTTCTATCTGCTCATCCATTGGAAGTCCGATTACATAGCAGAGATTCATCCTCGAGAGCCTTATCGCATTTTCAGCCTTCAGCAAATTTAATTCAGCCTCATTTACTTTCACCCTCACCTTCATAAGGTCGTTTTTTGATTTCATCCCATCAGCAACGGCGTTTTCCACATTTCGGAGAAATTCGTCAACTACTTCCTTATATTTTTTTGCGGCAGATGTCATCTCTTTAGCCCTTACGCAGTTCCAATATGCTTCGTCGGTTGCGACTATGATCTGTTCCTTTGTAAGGGATTCATTAAGTACTGCAAGTTCTTCACCTAATTTGCCCATTTTATATCCTGCAACTATTTTACCCCCCATATAAACCGGCTGTTCAACAATTGCAGAGGCCAAAAATACATTATCTATCTTGAAATCAAAAGCAATATCAGGCATATAAGCATATTCTTTAAAAATAGCTGTCCCGCTTATTACATTCGGAACAAGAGTTCCATCAGAACCGGGTACGAATGTCGGAAGGTATCCGCCTGACATTGTATAGTTGAATTTTCCTGTAGAATAAATATAATCCCCTGAAACTGAGAGTTTGGGCAGGAAGTTGGAGAGCAGGCTGCGTTTTGTATAGAGAGCTTTTAATCTAACTTCTTTTGCCTGCGCACCGGACATATTATTTTCAATGGCTTTATTCCTGCACTCCTCGAGCGTTAATTTTTGCGTTTCCTGAGCAGAAACAGCAGTCACCTGAAGTATTATTGATATGACAATTATTATTTTCTTCATTGATCTATTATTTTTTCTTTTCAGTTTTAATATTGAAGAATACAGCATAAAGGACAGGAAGGAAGAGTAGTGTAATCAGCGTGCCGACAAGAAGTCCTGACATTATAGTCACAGCAAGCGAGCCGAAAAGCGAATCGCCCAACAGAGGAACCATCCCGAGAATGGTAGTCAGAGAGGCCATCATGACAGGGCGGAACCTGTTGGAAGAGCTGTCGAGAAGAGCCTCCATCGGGTCTTTACCTGAATCGAGTTGCAACATTATCTCGTCCATCAGCACAATTCCGTTCTTAAGCAGCATACCTATCAGTCCGAGAACTCCGACAAT